>CAZZHF010000079.1:0-10769 GCA_964653545.1 uncultured Gammaproteobacteria bacterium
ATCGTGTCCCCAGCGGTCGTTGAAGACCGCCGGTATTCTGCGGAATTGCACGTCCGGCGGCAGCTTGCGCAGCCACTGCTCGATCGCAGGCTCGAAGTTGTAGCAGTGAATGCAGCCGTACCAGAAGAATTCGATCACTTCGATCTTGGCCGGGTCTTGAGTTGGCTGTGGTTTGGCCAACTCGACCCAGGGCGCGGCCGTGGCCCCCAGAGTGGTCAGCAACAGCGCCAGTGGCCAGATCAGGGAGCGAATGCGCATCGATAAAGCTCCTCGCGAGCGGCCTCAGTGCAGGCCGGAGACATATTTGGATACGGCGTCGATATCCGATTTGCTCATGCGCGCGGCAATATCCCGCATGATGCCGTTGACGTCCGTGTCGCGCTCGCCGCTGGCGTACAGGCCGAGCTGCTTGGCGATGTATTCCGGGTGCTGGCCGCCGAGGGCAGGCCAGCCGGCCGGGGCATTGCCCAAGCCCTGCGGGCCATGGCAGGCCATGCAAGCGGGCACGCCCGCTTTGGCGTTGCCCGCCCGGTAGATTTCGCCGCCCGATTTGACGACATCATCGGGCACGCTGCCGTGCTTGACCTGTTGTTCGCTATAGAAGGCGGCGAGGTCAGCGATGTCCTGATCGCTGAGGCTCGCGGCCATCGGTGACATGATCGGATCCTTGCGCTGGCCGTCACGCATGGCCTTCAGTTGGGTTTCGGCGTAGCTGCTATGCTGACCGGCGATATTGGGATACATACCCACCACGCTGTTGCCGTCGCTGCTGTGACAAGCCTGGCACGGGGCTGATTTTTCCTGACCGGCTTCAGCATTACCTGCCGCCTGCGCGGCGCTTGCCAAGCCAAGGCAGGCAGCCACCATGATCCACTTGCAGCCTCGCATCCACAGACTCCCGGTTCGATTTTTGAATGGACATATTGCGGTTGTTGCGCCCGGTGTCACGGCAGTGGGCGCAAACGGCGCAGTATTCTAGCAGCATGTCATCCGGCGTCTGAGGCTGTGTGCGGCGGACGCGTCGACTTGCAATCGTTTTGTTTCCGCCGGCACTGCCCCGGCATCCGCATCCGGCACCATTCATGAATGACTCGGTTCCCAATCCCTTGCACGGCGCGGTGTTCTGGCGCGCCGCTGTGGCGCTTGACCATCTGCCGCCCGACGAGGGCACCGAGGTGGCGTTTGCCGGTCGCTCGAACGCCGGCAAATCGAGCGCCTTGAATACTCTGGTTGGGCATCGCGGTCTGGCGCGGGTGAGCAAAACGCCGGGGCGCACGCAGGAGCTGCTATTTTTTCAGCTGGACGAGCGCCGCCGCCTGGTGGACCTGCCGGGGTATGGCTATGCCGCAACCTCGGCGGCCCGCCGCCGCGATTGGGGCCAGGTGATCCCGGCTTACTTCGAACAACGGCAAAGCCTTCGTGGCCTGTTGTTGTTCATGGACATCCGACACCCCTTGCAGGTCGGTGACCGGCAGTTAATCGCCACCGCGAACGCTCTGGCTGTGCCTGTGCAGCCGGTGCTGACCAAGTCCGACAAACTCGGTAGCGGCGCCGCGAAGGCGGCCCTGCTGAAGGTACAGCGCGATCTGGCGGTGTTCGATGCGGTGCTTGAGCCGCTGCTGCTGTCGAACCTGAGCGGGGCCGGCGCGGTTCAAGTGCGTGCGCGTGTGGCGGCCTGGCTGGCCGAAGGCGAGTGACGGCCGCGCCAGGTAATGGTTGCGGGCCAGCCGGTATCAAAGCGCGCGCAGGTGGTCCAGCACGGCAGCGGCGTGACCTTTGGCCTTTACCTTGCGCCAGGCCTCGCGCAGCACCCCGGATGCGTCGATCAGGAAGGTGCTGCGCTCGACGCCCATCACCGTGCGCCCGTACATATTTTTTTCGCGGATCACGTCGTACTGACGGCAGACGATCTGGTCGGTATCGGCCAGCAGGTCAAAGCCGAGGCCGAATTTCGCACGAAACCGGTCGTGGCTGGCCGTGCTGTCGCGACTGACGCCCAGGATCACTGCGCCAAGCCTGGCAAAATCGCCGGAAAGGCTTTGAAAATCCTGGCTTTCAAGAGTGCAACCAGGGGTGTTGTCCTTGGGATAAAAATACAGCACTATCGATTTGCCGCGCAGCGCGCCGAGGCTGACGATCCTGTCGCCGCTGGCCGGCAGGCTGAAGTCGGGTGCCGGAGCGCCGATCTTAGGTTCTGGCATGTGCAGTATTCCCGTGCGGTAGGGCGTGGCGCGCAGCAGCGCGCGGCTTGTCAGGGGGGCGAGGGGGTCAGTACCATAGTCGCCTTTCCCAGCCGGACTTTTACATGATCCACGGCAGCGTCGTCGCCCTGGTCACCCCGATGACTGCGTCCGGGGCGATAGATTACGCCGCCCTCGCACGGCTGGTCGAATACCACGTCAGCTCCGGAACCCACGGCATCGTGGCGGTCGGCACGACCGGCGAGTCCCCCACGCTGGATATGGACGAGCACATCGGCGTCATTGCCGAGGTGGTGCGCCGGGTGGACGGGCGCCTGCCGGTGATCGGCGGCACCGGTGCCAATTCCACCAGCGAAGCGATTGAGTTGACGCGCGCCGCGGCCGACGTCGGGGTCGATGCCTGCCTGCTGGTGACGCCGTACTACAACAAGCCGACGCAGGAAGGTTTATACCGACACTTCCTGGCCATTGCCGAGGCGGCTCCGATTCCGAACATCCTGTATAACGTGCCGGGAAGAACGGCGTGCGATCTTGTCACCGAGACCACGCTGCGGCTGGCACTGGTGCCAAATATTATCGGGCTGAAGGACGCCACTGGCAGCCTGGAGCGCGCGACCGAGCTTCTGTCCCGCTGCCCAGCAGATTTTTGGTTGTTCAGTGGTGAGGATGCGGTGGCGGCGGAGCTCATGCTAAGGGGTTATCGAGGCGTGATTTCGGTGACGGCCAACGTTGCGCCCAAGGCCGTGGCCGAGATGTGCGAAGCAGCCTTGGCGGGTCGCCGCGAGGAGGCATTGGCACTCGATGCACCGTTACAGGCCCTGCACCGGGATCTTTTTGTCGAAAGCAACCCGATCCCCGTGAAGTGGGCGCTGGCCGAACTTGGCCTGATCGAGGACGGTATACGCCTGCCACTGACCCCCCTGTCGGCAGCCCATCACGCTACCTTGCATGCCGCGTTGCGGCAGGCGTCCCTACTGTGACTCACCGAGGCATCATGCAGCGACTTACTTTCGGGCAGCACGCTCCGCTTTTCCTGGCTCTGGTTCTTGCGCTGCCGCAGCTGAGCGGTTGTGGCGCCCTGGGAGGGCTGCTTGGACACGACCCGCAGGAAAAGCAGTATCGCGAGGCCGAATCGCTTCCGCCGCTCGAAGTTCCGCCTGACCTGACGGGCCTCGCTGATTCGAGTGCGTTGGTGGTGCCGGGCATAGACGACGGCAGTGTTACGCAGGGCCTGGGCACCGAGGGCGAGGGCGGACTGTTCACCTCGCCGCCCCCGGAGCATATGGATGTTGATGCCGGCCCCACCGGTCCGCGTATTGAGCGCGGTGCGGAAGGTGTGCCGCGGCTGGTGGTGACCGAAGATTTCTCCCGCGCCTGGCGTACCGTGGGCAAGGCTCTGGAAGCCGCTGAAATGACGGTTGACGACCGCGATCGTTCGCGTGGCCTGTATTTCGTCGACTACAAGCATCGCCAGTTGCGTGGTCGTGTTGCCCGTACCTTGATGTTCTGGGGCGACAAGGAGAGCAATCGCAAGCAGCGCCTGCTGGTGCTGTTGCAGTCCGACGGTGAGCACACCAACGTACTGGTGTTCGACGAAAAGGAAAAACTGGTTACGGCGCCGCTCGCCGAAGAGGTCCTGCGCAAGATTCAGCAGAACCTCGATTGATTTGAAGGCGGGCGTGCGCTTCGCCTCGCTGGGCAGCGGCAGCCGTGGCAACGCCACCGTGGTGCAGGCCGGCAACACCACGCTGCTGATCGACTGTGGATTTGGAGTCGCGGAAACGCGCCGGCGCCTTGGGCGGCTGGGAATGGACCTGTCGGAGTTGACCGCGATCCTGCTCACGCATGAGCATGCCGACCACGTTGCCGGCGTAGGCGCTGTGGCGCGCGCCGGACGCGTGCCGGTTTGGGCCACGCCCGGCACCTTGGCGGCGCTGGCACCGCAGGTGGGCGTACTTCCCGAGGTTCACTACATCAATTGCCACGCGCCGTGGCAAATCGACGGGCTGGCCATTACGCCGTTTCCAGTGCCCCACGACGGGCGCGAGAGCTGCCAGTACTTGCTGTCTGATGGTGCGGCGCGCTTCGCGGCGGTGACTGACCTGGGCCATACCACCGCCCATATGCGGACCGTGTTGGCGGGCTGTGATGGGTTGTTGTTCGAGTGCAATCACGACCGCGACCTGTTGCTGGGCGGTCATTACCCCGCTGCGCTAAAGCGCCGGGTGGATGGCGATTTTGGACACCTGAGCAATGCCGCCGCAGCGCGGTTTATCGCCAGCGTTGACTGCGGACGCCTCAAGCATTTCGCGGCCGCGCACTTGAGCGAGCAGAATAATCGGCCGGAACTGGCCCGCGCGGCCATGGCCGATGCCCTGGGCTGCACCGCTGACTGGATCGCGGTGGCTGATCAGGATGCTGGGCTCGGCTGGCGCGATCTCGCCTGAGCGCCTGACTTTGAAGCGATTATTACGGAACCGAGCATGACCGATCCGCGGGGCACAGAGCTGTATCGAGGCAAGGCCAAGACGGTATACACGACCGACGCCGCCGATGTCCTGCTGATGCATTATCGAAACGACACTTCAGCGTTCGACGGCGAGAAGAAGGCAGCGCTGGTTCGCAAGGGCCTGGTCAACAACCACATCAACGCCTTCGTCATGAGCCGGCTGCAGCAGGCCGGAGTGCCCACGCATTTCCTGCGCCTGGCAGGACCCCAGGACAGTCTGGTACGCCGCCTGGACATGGTGCCGGTGGAGTGTGTCGTTCGAAACGTCACCGCGGGTAGCGTGTGTCGTCGGCTGGGCGTGGCCGAGGGGCTCCCGCTTGACCCCGCGCTGTTCGAGTTCTTTCTCAAGAACGACGCCCTGCACGATCCGATGGTGAACGACGATCACGTACTCGCCTTCGGCTGGGCCACCGCGGCAGAAATGGCCCGCATGCGTGAGCTCAGCTTCAAGGTCAACGGCGTGCTCAAGGGCTTGTTCGCCGCCGCGGGCATCACCCTGGTTGACTACAAGCTCGAATTCGGCCGCCTCGACGGTGAACTGCTACTGGGCGATGAATTCACCCCGGATGGTTGCCGGCTGTGGGACGCCAGTAGCGGCGAGCGGCTCGACAAGGACCGTTTCCGGCGCGATCTGGGTGGCGTGGTCGAGGCCTACGAGGAGGTGGCTCGCCGGATCGGGGTAGATCTGCCAGCGGGGGAATAGCCGGGTGGGGCACGTGCTGTATCTGGTGGGCGAACCGGCGCTGGGCGAGTTTCGCCTGGCACGCCTTACCGAAAGCTTGCGGGCGGCGGTGCCGGGCCTGACCGAGGTAGGGGCGGAGCAGGTGTATCTGGCGCAGGTCAGCGCTGATACGGTATTGGATCGCCTCACGGCCCTGGTGCAAGGTCGACCTGAGCCGCTACGGCTGGCTGCCGGTGAACTACTGGCCTTGCCACGCCCCGGCACCCTGACGCCCTGGTCCAGCAAGGCGACCGATATCGCTGCCGTGTGCGGCGTGAACGGCGTGTTGCGACTTGAGCGCGGTGTGCGCTATCGGCTCGGTCCCGGGCAGTTGCAGCCGACCGCCCAGCAGCTGGCGGTCGCGGCGCCGCTGCTGCACGATCGCATGACCCAGATTCTGACCACCGATGCGGCGCTCGCCGGGCGGCTGTTCGACGCCGCGCCTGCCGCGGCATTCTCCAGCGTGGATCTGCTGGAGCTCGGCCGGGAGGCGCTTGAACAGGCCAATCGTGAGCAAGGTCTGGCCCTGTCGGCCGATGAATTGGATTATCTCGAACGCTGGTTCGTGCGTCTGCGCCGCAACCCCACTGACGTCGAGCTGATGATGTTCGCGCAGGTCAACTCCGAACACTGCCGGCACAAGATATTCAACGCTGAATGGATCGTCGACGGCGTGGCACAGGAACACACGCTGTTCGACATGATCCGCCACACCCATCGTTGCAGTCCGCGGCGCACGCTGGTTGCCTACAGCGACAACGCGGCCGTGATTGAAGGCCACCCGGCACAACTGCTGGTGGTTGACGCGGCCAGTGGCGAGTACAGGCCCCTGGCGACCATTGCCCACATTCTGACCAAGGTCGAGACGCACAATCATCCGACGGCGATCGCGCCGTTTCCCGGTGCCGCCACGGGTGCCGGTGGCGAAATCCGCGACGAGGCGGCCACCGGTCGCGGCGCGTTTACCAAGGCTGGCTTGTGCGGTTTCATGGTGTCCAACTTGCACCTGCCCGGCCTGCCTCAGCCGTGGGAGCAGCCCTACGGCAAGCCAGACCGTATCGCCAGCGCGCTGGACATCATGATCGACGGCCCGCTTGGCGCGGCTGCCTTCAACAATGAGTTCGGCCGGCCGAATCTGAGCGGGTTCTTCCGTACCTACGAGCAGATGGTCGGCGGGCGCGTTCGCGGTTACCACAAGCCGATCATGATCGCCGGCGGCATGGGCAATATCACGCCCCAGCAGGTGCACAAGAAAGAAGAATTCGCGGTCGGGAACCTGGTCGTGCAGTTGGGTGGGCCCGGCATGCGCATTGGCCTGGGTGGTGGCGCCGCTTCGTCGCTGGGCGGCGGCGACAACACGGCGGAGCTTGACTTCAACTCCGTGCAGCGGGGCAATCCGGAGATGCAGCGCCGGGCCCAGGAAGTGATTGACCGCTGTTGGCAACTGGGCACTGATAACCCGATCCTGAGCATCCACGACGTCGGCGCCGGCGGGCTCTCGAACGCGGTGCCGGAAATCGTGGCCGCGGTCAGGCGCGGCACCCTGATTGACCTCGGGGCCGTGCCAACGGCTGATCCCAGCCTGTCGCCACTCGAACTGTGGTGCAACGAAGCGCAGGAACGTTATGTGCTGGTTATCGGTGCCAGCGACCGTAAGCGTTTTGCGGACATCTGTGCCCGGGAGCGCTGCCCGTTTTCGGTGCTGGGCGAAGTGACTGACGACGGCCACCTGCGGGTGAGCGATCCAGCCCGCGGCAACACGCCAATTGACGTGGAGCTGGCGGCCATTCTCGGTCAGGGTGCCGGGCCGCCGGACCGGCCCAACGGCGGCGCCGTCGATGGCCATGGTCGGCTGCCGCGCCTGCTGCGCGACGTGCGCTCGTCGCCGCCGACCCCGCAGCGATTCGATCTTGACGCGGTCGACCTTGCCCAAGCCGCGCGAAGCGTACTGCAACTGCCGTCGGTGGCCGACAAGCGTTTCCTCATCAACATCGGTGACCGATCGGTAGGCGGACGGGTGTGTCGGGATCAACTGGTGGGTCCGTGGCAGGTGGCGGACGCCGACGTGGCGGTGACCGCCAGCGATTTCGTCGGCTACACCGGCGAGGCCATGGCCCTGGGCGAGCGCACGCCGGTTGCGTTGCTGGACTCCGCCGCTGCCGCGCGCCTGGCGGTGGGCGAGGCAATTACCAATATTGCCGCTGCCGACGTAGCCGATCTCGGTACCGTCAAGTTGTCCGCCAACTGGATGGCTGCCGCCGGCGAGCCGGGCGAGGACGCCGCGCTGTACGCAGCCGTACGGGCGGTGGGCATGGAGCTGTGCCCGGCGCTGGACATCGCCATCCCGGTGGGCAAGGACTCGCTGTCCATGAAGACCACCTGGCGCGCGCAGGACGGCAGCGCGCGGGCGGTGGTGTCGCCGGTGTCCCTCGTCGTCACCGCGTTTGCCGCCGTGACCGATGTGCGACGCACCCTCACGCCGCAACTGCGCCTGGACGCTGGGGACAGCCGCCTGTTGCTGATTGATGTTGGCGCTGGCCGCGGTCGGCTGGGTGGGTCGGCACTGGCTCAGGTACTTTCCGCCACCGGCAGCACACCCCCGGATCTTGACCACCCGGAACTGCTCGCAGGGTTGTTCCGTTTCGTGCGCGAGGCGGCTGCCAGCGATCTGCTTCTGGCCTATCACGATCGCTCCGATGGCGGCTTGCTGGCGACCGTGTGCGAGATGGCCTTCGCGGGACATTGCGGTCTGGATATTGACCTGGATGGGGCCGGCAGCCACCCGCTACGTGCCCTGTTCAACGAGGAACTGGGGGCCGTGGTCCAGGTGCGTGCCGCCGACCTGGCGCGAGTGAATGGTCTTCTGGGTGCCTGTGGCATTCGCGACCTGGCCTTCGACCTGGGCACCCCGCGGGGGGATGGCGAAATCGCCTTTCGCTTCGGCGGCCAGACGGTGTTCGCCGCCAGTCGTGTGCAGCTGCATCGAGCGTGGTCCGCGACCTCGCATCAGATCGCCCGCCTGCGGGATGATCCGGCCTGCGCCGACGAGGAATATGACGCCCTGCTGGACGTCGCCAATCCGGGGCTTACGGCGCGGGTCAGCTTCCGTATGACGCCACCGCCCAGCGACGGTGCCAGGCCCCGGGTTGCCATCCTGCGCGAGCAGGGCGTTAACGGTCATCTGGAAATGGCCGCCGCCTTCGCCGAGGCTGGCTTCACCCCGATCGACGTGCACATGAGCGACGTTCTCGGCGGCCGGGTATCGCTGGCCGAGTTCCGCGTGCTGGCCGCGTGTGGTGGCTTTTCGTACGGCGACGTTCTTGGTGCCGGCCGTGGCTGGGCCGAATCGATACTGGGTAACCCCCGTGGGCGTGACCAGTTCGAGGCGTTCTTCAGGCGACCGGACACCCTGACGCTGGGCGTGTGCAACGGGTGCCAGATGCTGTCGCGGCTCACCGCGCTGATACCCGGCAGCGCGCACTGGCCGCGCTTCGTACGTAACCGCTCGCAGCAATTCGAGGCGCGCCTTGCGTTGGTGGAGGTGTTGGAAAGCAACAGCGTCTGGCTGCGTAGCATGGCGGGCTCACGGCTGCCCATCGTGGTGGCCCATGGCGAGGGGCAGGCGCAGTTCGCCGCTGAAGCCACAACGCTGGCCACGCTGCGCTACGTGGATGGTCGCGGTCAGGTGGCCGAGCGCTATCCCGACAATCCGAATGGCTCTGCGGGCGGCAGCACCGGTTTTTCCAGCGTCGACGGCCGGGTCGCAATCATGATGCCGCACCCGGAGCGGCTGTTTCGGACCGTGCAACACTCCTGGGCTCCCCCTGGCTGGAGCGAGCACGACGCACCGTGGCGGAAACTGTTTGCAAACGCCCGCGAGTGGTTGGCGCAGGACTGAATATCGTTGGCTTACGCGCCATCGCGACTGAAATTCGCGATCGACCCGACGTGGGCCACAGGCGCGAGCAGCTAGGTTTCATGCCAGCCTCGGCACGCAGGGCGCGTCGTGCCGCCCTGTGAAACGTTTCTGGGGTTGCGGAAGCGGTCCGATGCTCCCCCAGCGAAGGGATGCGCTGCCAAAATCAGAGGCTACAAGCCACTAATTTTGTGAATCATCGGAAAACCACGCTTTTCCGATGACGGGCGCTGAGAAATCCAGGACGGATTTATTCAGTGAATCGCCCCGGGGTCTGTGGAGGCTCCAACTCTCGAGAGAATGGAGCCATAAACAAGTCCACCACGTTTTCCCCCGAGGTCCGCTAGGGTTTCAGGCGCGGGTGTGTTTTGTGGCACGCGCAATGATCCTGGCCTGATGCCGACCGAGCAGATGATTGCGGCGCTGATCATCGGCGCATTTAAGCCATGGCACCTGGACACGCCTTAGCCGCAATATCGTTCGAGCTCACGCCGAACGAGGTCGCCAGGCTGGCCGAAGCCTACGTACCGCATCCGGTGGCTGGTTTTTCCTGACGCACCGTGCCCGGGGTTTATCTCTCTTTTAAAAAACAGTGGTCTGTCCCGAATGGCGCGCTGGCCGAGACCAAAATGGAACCCGCGGCTGAGCTATAGCGAAGCCGAGTGGTCGAAATTGCCCGAGCAGTTGCGGGTGCGCCAGCTCAAGGTGCGGGCCGATCAGCCCGGCTTTCGGGTCAAAACCTTTTACGTCATCACCACCCTGACCGACCCGAAACCGTATCCGTCCGGGGATATTGCCGGTCTTTACGTGCAACGTTGGGACGTGGAGCTATTTCTACGCGATCTGAAAACCACCCTGGGCATGGACATCCTGCGCTGCAAGACCCCGGCCATGGTAGCCAAGGAAGTTGTGATGCACTTGATCGTTTACCACTGCATTCGACTGCTGATGCAGCAGGCCGCAAGGCAGCGCCAAGCCGAACAACGAAACATCAGTTTTAAAGCCGCGGTCCAAGCCTTCAGGCAGTGGCAGCCGCTGCTCAACGACGCCACGCTGGAACCCTCCCAAAGACGACGATTTATGGCGCTGCTGATCGACGCTATCGCCGACAAATCACTCTTGCAACGACCGGGTCGCAGAGAACCTCGCCGCGTCAAACGACGACCTAAACCCTACGCCCTGTTGACCGCGCCCAGACACCAAATGCAAGACATTCCACACCGCAGCCGATACCGTGCTCAGACCGCTTAGGTTAGTGCCATTCTGGTCTGTCCCTGTTTCTGCGGAGGCGTCCGCTCCATTGGCTTGTTGGACGACTGACCACATAGGCCAACTCTTCATTCCCTCATACGCCGCTTCCACTTCTTTTGGATCTTTTCTCGAAATAGACTGTGGAAATTCCGTGGAAACTTTAGCAAAACA
>CAZZHF010000080.1:0-10728 GCA_964653545.1 uncultured Gammaproteobacteria bacterium
CGCCGTCGATCACCCAGCCGGCCACGCCGTCCTGGGTCGCCGCAGTCGCCCGGCAACGCAGCGCAGCCACATCGGAGCCGGTATCGGGCTCGGTCACCGCCACGCCAACCATCAGATCGCCCCGCGCCACCGGCCCCAGCCAGCGCTGCTTCTGGGCCTGCGTACCGCCGGCCAGCAGCGCCTTGGCCAGCACCTCCGGGCGGGTAATCAGGCTGCCGGCGGCCGGCAGCGAGGCACATGACAGTTCTTCGGTAGCCACCACCATGGCCAGGTTGCTCATGCCGGTACCGCCGTACTCGGCCGGGATCGACATGCCGAAGAAACCCAGCTCGGCCATGGCGCCGATCAGATCTTCCGGTACCAGCAGGTCTTTGATATGAATGTGCTGGGCGAGTGGCGCTACCCGTTCGGCCGCAAATCGGCGCGTCGAGTCCCGCAGCGCGGCCACCAGCTCGGCATCGGCAGCGACCAGCGCGCCGTTGTTGGCATACTGCTCAACCTCGCCTTGCGCCGCCACGGTGCGAACGTTGGACTCGGCGAGCGTCGCGGCCAGGGCCTCGCGCGAGCCTGGCAGGCACAACCCCGCCACGTCCGCGGCCGTCAGGCCAAAATCGGCCTGGTGTCTTTCCGCCATATGCACGGCTTCGAAGGCCACCTCGGCGGCAAACAGCGTTGCCGACAGGCCCGGGGTCGCCTGGGCGGTCGCCCAGTGCGTGAGCGCCCGCGCCGCCGCCACGCGCGCCGCAAGACCGGCGTAGCGACGCACGGCCATCTGATGATTATCAATATCCCGCCCGGCCGCGGTGCGCTGCACCAGCCGCTGATGCAGCGCTGTCGACACGGCGGCTGCCAAAACCAGCGCCGCCCCTCCGTGGTCACCTGCCGTCATCCTGCCTCCCCATCAGCGCCGCGCGGGGCAGCACCTTGACCACAGCGATTACCGTGGCGCCTAAGACCGGGGATTATCTGACAGCCACTGTAGCTGACCTAGCGGTGGCCGTTTCGATCACGCTGGCTACGGATCGGCTGGCTTCGGCAGTTCCGCCGGTGACCGTGCCCGTTCATGGGCGGCGCGACGTTTCAGGTAGGCCTCGCGCGCGATCCTCAGGTCTTCCACGAACAGCGGCAACTCGTCCAGGGTGAGCGCCTGCGGACCATCGACCAGCGCCTTGCCCGGCTCCGGATGGATGTCCACCAGCACCATATTGGCGCCGGTGACGACACCCTGCACGGCGGCGTGATGGATGTCCTCGATCCCGTCCGGGCTGAGGTCACGACGACCGACCGCATGGGAGGGATCCACACACACCGGCATACGCGTGAGGCGCCTGACCACCGGCACCTGGGCGAAATCCACCAGATTGCGATGCGGTTCGCCAAGATTGCTTTTCACTCCGCGCAGGCAGAACACCACCCGCTGGTTGCCCTCACTGGCCAGGTACTCGGCGGCGTTGAGCGACTCTTCCAGGGTGATGCCAAAACCACGTTTGAACAGCACTGGAAATTCATGCTGGCGACCGATCGCCTTGAGCAGCTCGAAGTTCTGCGTGTTGCGCGTACCCACTTGCAGCATGACGCCGGTGGCGTTGCCGGCCGCGGCCAACGCGTCATGGATCTCCTGTATGTGTTTCTCGTGCGTGACTTCCATGGCGATGACGCGCACACCATGGCTGATCGCGGATTCGAACACGAACGGCAGGCACGCCGCGCCATGGCCCTGAAACGCATACGGACTGGTACGCGGCTTGTAGGCGCCCATGCGCGCGCAGCGCAGGCCCTGGGCTGCCAAGGCGCGAAACGTGCGGTCGACGTGATCGCGGTTGTCGACCGCGCACAGGCCGGCGAACAGCTCGAAACTGTCCTGGCTGAAGCTGACGCCGTTGTACTCGAAACCGCTCGGCCGAAAATCGTCCTTGTGGCGACCCAGGATGCGGTACTCGCGAGACACCCGCACCACACGATCGACACCCGCCAGTTCGGCGATTTCCTCCCGGTCCAGGGTGGCGGTATCACCAATCAGGTAAATCTCGGTCAGGGTTTGCAGATCACCTTTCACTTCGTGCACGCGGGCGCTGACACCGGACCGATGCGACAGGTACTCCATGATCGCCGCGAACAGCGGTGTTCCCGGGTGAACTTGTTCGTCAAGAATGAGAATCATGCTGCGTCTCGTAGGTATCAGCGGGGCCAAATGCTAGGCCAGCATTAGCACCAGTTATTGGTCGGAAGGTCAGTGCCCGTGCCCCGACCGGAACCGGCAGACACGACCCTGTGTCTGCCCGCAAAAGCACCCTGGCCGCTAGCGAGCCTGCAACGCGGCCTGCCAGGGTCGTTGCCCGGCGCCGAACGCCACGAACGGAACATTCAGCAGCGACGCCTTGTTATACCGCAGCGGTTGCAGGGCGAAATCGGTCAGTTCACCTCCGGCCTGCTCCAGGACGCACTGCGCGGCGGCGGTGTCCCATTCGCTGGTGGGTCCGTGGCGGGGATAAAAATCCGCCTCGCCCGCTGCCACCAGGCAGATCTTGAGTGAGCTGCCGATCGGCACGATCAGGTGCCCCGGCAAGGTCGCCAGCACCGCCGCGAGCTCGGGGCTGGCATGCGAGCGGCTGGCCACCACGCGCAGTGGGCCGCCGTCATAACGACTGACCTGTAAACGGCGCTGGCTGCCGTCGGCGGCGATATGGCACGCGCCGGCGCCCTGTGCCGCCGCGTACACCTCGCCGCGCACCGGCACCTGCACCACGCCCAGCAGCGGTTTACCACCATCGATCAGCGCGATGTTCACCGTGAACTCGCCGTTACGCTTCACGAACTCGCGCGTGCCGTCCAGCGGGTCCACCAGCCAGTAGCGTTGCCAGGCGCGGCGCTGCGCATACGGGATGCTGTCCGATTCTTCCGACAGCACGGGCCACTGTGGCGTCAGCGCGCGCAGGCCGGCCACGATCAGAACATGGGCAGCGCGGTCGGCAGCCGTCAATGGCGAACGGTCGTCCTTTTCCTCGACCGCGAACGCACTCTCGTAGACTTCCAGAATGGCGGCGGCGGCGCGGCGGGCAATTTCAATCACCGCCGGCAACAGGGTGACAGGATCGGGGGCAACAGACATGCGAGGTTCCAGGAGCGGTAGAACGATAACGAGTAGGTAGAATGCAGCACGCTGTGAACGCCGCCGCCGAATGAACGATCAACTTACCAGACTCGCCAGCCGCGCCGAAAGCCTGCTTAATCGCGTCGAAGCGTTGCTGCCGCCCCCGCCGGTCGATATCGACTGGCAGCACACGCTGGCGGCCCGCTGGCAGGCGCGGCGCGCCGGCCACGGCCTGCTGCTGCCCATCGACCAGCCGCAGCCGGCGCAGTTTGACGACCTGATGGGCATCGATCGCGCAAAAACCGCGCTCGACCGCAACACCCGCCAGTTCCTGGCCGGCGCACCGGCCAACGACGCCTTGCTGTGGGGCAGCCGCGGCACCGGCAAGTCCTCGCTGATCAAGGCGCTGCTGACGCGTTATGCGGCCAGCGGATTGCGCCTGCTGGAGGTGGACAAGGATCACCTGGTCGACCTGCCGCACATCGCCGCGGCGGTGTCGGACCTGCCGCAGCGCTTCATCGTGTTCTGCGACGACCTGTCCTTCGGCAGCGACGAGCCGGCTTACAAGGCACTTAAAGTCGCGCTCGATGGCTCGCTCAGCGGCGGGCGTGAGCACCTGCTGATCTACGCCACCTCCAACCGTCGCCACCTGCTGCCGGAATACCAGGAAGAAAACACCCTGACCCGGCACGTCGGCGAGGAAATCCACTTCGCCGAAGCGGTGGAGGAGAAGATTGCCCTGTCCGAGCGCTTCGGACTGTGGCTGGCGTTTCACCCCTTCGACCAGGATCGCTACCTGGATATCGTTCGGCATTGGCTGACCCGTCTGGGCTGCGCAGTCAGCGAGCCGGCCGACCTGCGCGAGCAGGCGCTGCGCTGGGCGCTGACGCGCGGCAGTCGCAGTGGCCGCAGCGCCTGGCAGTTCGCGCGGGATTACGCCGGTCGCGCGCGCCTGGGCGAGGCGCCATGAACACCCCGGCGGCGGCCCTCGGATTCACCAAGATGCACGGTCTGGGCAATGATTTCGTGGTCATCGACGGCGTGCGTCAGCAGGTCGATCTGAGCCCGGCCCAGGTACGCGCCATCGCCGACCGCCACCTTGGCGTGGGCTGCGACCAGCTACTGCTGATCGAGGCGCCACGGCGAGACGACGCCGACTTCACCTACCGCATCTTCAACGCCGACGGCGGCGAGGTGGAGCACTGTGGCAATGGCGCCCGCTGCGCCGCGCGCTTTGTGCACGACCAGGGGCTAAGCGCGAAGGCCAGCCTGACATTCGATACCCTGGGCGGGCTCATCCGGCCACAGCTGCTGGCCGATGGCGAGGTCAGGGTGGACATGGGCATTCCCTGTTTTGAGCCGGCGCGTATTCCATTCGATGCCCCAGCCGAAGCCCTGGACTACACGATTGAGCTGGCCGGCGGCCCGGTGCGCGTCGCCGCGCTGGCCATCGGCAACCCGCATGCCGTGCTGCGGGTGGACGATGTCGCCACGGCGCCGGTCGCAACGCTTGGCCCGCGGCTGGAGAGCCATACCCGCTTCCCGCGGCGCGTCAACGTCGGCTTCCTGCAGGTACTTGGCCAGAACGAAGGCCGGCTGCGCGTTTATGAACGCGGCGTCGGCGAGACTCTGGCCTGCGGCACAGGCGCTTGCGCGGCCTTCGTCGCCGGCTACCGCTGGGGCATGTTCGGACCAACCGCCACACTGCACCTTGCTGGCGGTGCCCTGCGCCTGGCCTGGGCCGGGCCGGACACCCCGGTATTTCTGACGGGTCCGGCCGTCACCGTCTTCGAGGGCACGCTTCGCCAATGAACAAATCCACCATGAAACCCGCCGCCGACGCCGCCCAGGTGGCCGCCTACCTGCTGCTGAACCCGAATTTTCTGGAACAGCACCCGCAAGTGTTCGAAGCGCTCAACGTGCCGCACCCAACGGGTGGGGCGGTATCGCTGGTCGAGCGTCAGGTCGCCGCCCTGCGCGAGCGCAACCATGCCCTGACCGCGCGCCTGGACGCCGTGATCGATGCCGCGCACCGGCACGACGATCAGTACGGCAAGCTGTTCGAGCTCGCCGTGGCGCTGGCCGCCTGTCACACCATGGCCGCGGTGCTGCACGCCCTCGAAACGCACCTGAAACGCGATTTCGGTACCGACGTCGTGCGGGTTTTGACGCCGGTCCCACCGCCCGAGGCGCTGAAACAGGTGATCACCGACTTCGATCCGGCACTGTTCGCCGCCGACCTTGAGCATGGCAAAGCCCGCTGCCTGCCGCCGGGCGACCTGCCGACCGTACACGCCTACCTTGGCGAGGAACTGGGCTCGGCCGCGGTGCTGCCGCTACCCACCGGTCGCACGGGCGCCCTGTTGTTACTTGGCGCCCGTGATGCCGAGCGCTTCAGCCCGGAGCTGGGCACCCTGTTCCTGGACCGCCTGGCGCGCTTGATGGGCGCACATTGGCACGGTCGCCTGGCCGAGTGAGCGGGCCCTCGTCCATCGAGGTGTTTCTTGCCGAGCTGGGCAACCAGCAACGGGTCAGCCGGCATACGGTAGCCGCTTATCGGCGCGACTTGCTGCGCTGTCAGCAGGTGTTGCCGGCCCTGGGTGCGCCGACCCTGGCCGCGCTGACGCCGCCCCAGATGCGCAGCCTGGTGGCGGCGCTCGCCCGTGAAGGACTGTCCGGGCGCAGCATCGCGCGCCTGCTGGCCGCGCTGCGCGGCTATTACCGCCATCTGATTGATGCAGGCAGCCTGCGGGCCGATCCGGCCGCCGGCATCCGCGCGCCCAAGAGTCCACGCCGGCTGCCGGCCACCATGGACATCGACCACATCGCCCGGCTGCTCGAGTTCGACGCCGCGGATCCCCTCGCCTACCGTGATCGGGCCCTGTTCGAGCTGCTCTACTCGTCCGGCCTGCGTCTGGCCGAGACGGTCGCGCTCGACCGAACCGATGTTGACCTGGCCGACGCCAGCGCGCGGGTGACCGGCAAGGGCAACAAGACCCGCGTGGTGCCCGTCGGCCGCCGTGCGCTGCACGCGCTGCGCGACTGGTTGGCGCGGCGCGAGCCCCTGGCAGGCAGCGGACCGGCGCTGTTCGTGAGCCGCCACGGCCGGCGACTGTCGGCCCGTGCCGTGCAACAGCGCCTACGCTACTGGGCCGACCGCCAGGGCATCGATCGACGCGTTTACCCGCACCTGCTGCGCCACTCCTGCGCCAGCCATCTGCTGGAATCGTCGGGCGATCTGCGCGCCGTACAGGAACTGCTGGGCCACGCCAACATCGCCACCACGCAGGTCTATACCCACGTCGATTTCCAGTACCTGGCACGGGTTTATGACGCCGCTCACCCGCGCGCGCGGCGGCGCGGCAGCTGATCGGTCAGGAAACCTCGCGCCGATTCTCACCAACCGGCATCTGGCCGGCGAAAGCCGCCAACCCAGCAGGGTCGGCAATGCGCACCAGGCGGCCGTCCACCTGTAGCAGCCCGTCGCGCTGCAGTTTGCCGAAGGCCCGGCTCACTGTTTCGGCGGCCAGGCGCAGATAGGCGGCGATGTCCTGACGCGACATCGGCAGGTTGAACTCGGCTGGCGAAAAACCACGGTGCGCATAGCGCTGCGACATATCCAGCAGCAGCAGCGCCAGGCGCCGCTCCGGCGAGTGATCGCCCAGCGCCAGCAGTTGCTGTTCCTTGCCAACGATATCGCGGCTCATCAAACGCATGAGCTGATGCTGCAGGGCCGGCACACGGGCCGCCGCATGTTCCAGCAGATCAAACGGCACCTCGCAGACACTGGCCATCTCCAGTACCTGCGCCGTCACCTGATGGCGGTGCTCGATCACGCCGTCAAGACCAATCACTTCGCCCGGCAGGTGGAAACCGATGATCTGCTCCACGCCGTCCGAACCCAGGATGTAGGTCTTGATCGCGCCGCTGCGAGCGACGTAAATGGCGCGAAACGGCTGGTCCACCCGGAACACCGTCTTGCCCCGCGCGTAAGGTCGGGACTGGGCGACGATGCGCTCGAGTTCGGCCACCTCGGCCTCGCTCATACCGCGCGGCAGGCACAGGTCCTGGAGGTTGCAGCTGCTGCAGGCGGTCTTGAGGCCGGCCATGGTCAGTACGTTTCCACCGCGAGGACGTGTAGGCACCGGTTGCCCCTGGTCAAGTAAATGAAATAAAGCGTGAAAACACTACCACAGGCCGGGCCCCGGGCTGGCGCGACTACCGCTCAGCCAAGGAACCGGCGCACGCCCTCCAGCATCATGTTCACGGCGATCAGGTTCAGCAGCAGACCGGTCAGTTTTTCCATGGCGTTGATGCCGCGTGGACCCAACCAGGCAGCGATGCGCCGCCCCGGCAGGAAGGTGGCCAGCGTGATCAGCAGCGCGCACAGCAGACCCAGGGCAAGCTGTGACAGCGGCACCGCTTGCTGGGTGCGCAGCAGGATGACCGTGGCGATGGCCGCCGGCCCGGCAATGGCCGGCACCGCGATCGGCACCAGCAGCGGGTCAGCGGCGTAACCGTCGTCGAACGCACCCTGGGCATTGCCGTAGATCATGCGCAGCGACAGCAAGAACAGGATCACTCCGCCGCCGATGTACAGCGCCGGTTGCGTGATGCCAAACGCCCGTAACAGGCCCGCGCCACCCCACCCGAGCACCAGCAGCACACCGAACGCGAACAGCGACTCTCGCACCACGGCACGCCGATAGGCCGCCGCGTCCAGCCGCCCCAGTGCCGCCAGCACCAGCGGCAGATTGCCGAACGGGTCGGTCACCAACACCAGCAGCAGCACCAGTTCCAGGGCGCTCACGACACGCCCACGCGCGGCGCTGGGGCCATCCGGCGCGGCGAACCGGCGCTCGGCTCAGGGTTCATGATGGCTCCAGTGCGCGGCCGGATCCTGCCGATAGAACAGCGCCAGTTGTTGGTACACCGCCGGGTAGCCGTGTCTCAGGCTTGGCGGGTGATCGAAGAAGGCCTCGCTGGCGACGGCAAAGAACTCTGCCGGCGACTCGGCCGCGTACGGGTCGAGCGCCGTGTGCAACCGGCGCAGGGTCCGGCGGCCAAGATCGCGATAGGCCCCGGCAAGGGCATCGGTCCAGGCGGCCGCGTCCATGCCGGCATGCAGCGGTGGATGACCGTTGCTGTGACCATCCAGGTGGTCGAGCTTGTGCGCGCACTCATGAACCACGACATTGCAGCCGGTACCCTGCCCGCCGGCCGCCACCTCGGCCAGGGACAGGATCAATGGCCCGGCGGACCAGGATTCGCCACTACGCCAGGCTTCGACCTGATGCACCACGCCAGCCGGGTCGACCTCCTCGAAACGGCTGCGAAAATCGTCCGGGTACAACACCACGGCGTGCCAGCCACGGTACCAGTCCAGCCCCAGGTTGAGCACCGGCAAGGCCGCCTGTAGCGCCAGCGCCAGCGTCTCGGCACGGTCCGGGGCCGCTTCGGCCACCGGCTCCAGCGCCTTGGAGTTCAAGAATGCCAAGGCCATCCGTTGCAAACGCTGACGGTCGGCCGCTGACCAGTGCTCCAGCACCGGCACGCGGGCAAACGCCGCCTGCCAGTCGGCTGCGTGGGGCGCGTCGCGGGCCGTGCCGCGGCCCTGCCACCACGCGCGCCAGCGCGACCGCACGCCCGCTGCCAGCACGCCGGCTTAAGCGCTCAGTGCCGCCAGCTTGGTTGCCAGCTGTTCGTCGCTATCGTGGCCGGCATCGCCCCAAAAGGCGCTGAACTCGCGATTGCGAACCGCCGGATGCGTCGCGCTGGCCACCATCAGCCGGGCCAGGTCGGCGCGCCCAATCTGGTACCGCATTTGCAGCGGCCGGTCCTCGCCGGTGAGCACCAGGGTGTGCGCGCCAGGCGCCTTGTTGTTGAGAATGCCGGCGCGCACGATGCTCCACTCGACGCCGCTGCGCTTCAGGTACTCGCCCTTGTCGAGGGAGTGATCACGCAGGCCGGACTTGATCCAGTTCAGAATCTTCATGCTGGGGGAGTCGATGCTCAGGCCAATGGTCGACAGCAACACCACGCGGCCGGTGAAGCCCCGCTTCTTGGCCGCCTCGACCGTGTTGACCAGGCCGCCGTACATGACCGCGCGGATCGCCTCGCGGCCGGCGAACATGCCGCGCCCGCCGATGCCGCCGGAGATATCCACGGTGAACACCAGCCCTGCCCAGGCCGGATCGATCGCTTCCGCCAGCGTTTCCGGACGCGTGACATCGCCATAGACCAGCGTCGCCTTGTCGCCGAACAGGCCACGCGCCTTCTCAAGGTTGCGGGCCACCGCCACCGCCGGTCGACCGCTGGCGATCAGTTGCCGCATCACTTCAAGGCCGGTGCCACGCGTGGCGCCGATGACTCCAATGGTGTCGCTCATGTCTCCCTCCTGCATTTTCAGTGTGGACCGTTCGATTCTAAGGCCGCCGACCCGCCACTCGCCGCCGGGGCGCGGCCGTCGCAAGCTTGATATCGGTCAAGAGGCCGCACGCCAGGGCTTCGATACTGCGGACGTCATTTGGTGACCCCAAGGACGTTCCCCACACCACGGAGGGTTTCGCGTGAAAGACGTCAGCAAGTTGATCCTGGAAGACGGCGCGGTGCAGAACCGTAGCATTTACTGGGATCAGGATATTTACGAACAGGAGCTGGAGCATATCTTCGCCCGTGCCTGGCTGTTTCTGGCGCACGAGTCACAGCTTCCGAATACCGGCGACTTCCTGACCACCCGCATGGGCGAGGACAACGTCATCGTGGCCCGCCAGGCGGATGGCAGCATCAAGGCTTTCATCAACTCCTGCCCGCACCGCGGCAACGTGGTGTGCCACGCCGACAGCGGCAACGCCAAGGCGTTTACCTGCGCCTATCATGGCTGGGCGTTCGGCCTGGGCGGCGAACTTGTCACCGTGCCGCTGGAACACGACGCCTACTACAACGCCATTGAGCGCCCGCGCTACGCCATGCACCGGGTGGCCAAGGTGGAAAGCTACAAGGGCCTGGTGTTTGGCACCTTCGATGCCGGCGCCCCGTCGCTGCGCGATTACCTGGGCGACATGGCCTGGTACATGGATACCTTCCTCGACGTGCCGGGCGGCATCGAGCTGCTTGGCCCGCCCATGAAGTCGATCCTGAACTGCAACTGGAAAGTGCCGACCGAGAACTTCATCGCCGACGGCTACCACGTCGGCTGGGCCCACGCGGCAGCGCTCAAGGCGATCGAGTCGCCGCTGTCACCACTGGTCGGCAATCAGGCCTACGACGTCAACACTGGCCTGCAAGTCACCACCCGCGGTGGTCATGGCTTCGGCGTGATCTGGGACGCGGCGGCCGCCATTCATCCGGCAGGCGAGGCCTACGCCCAGTGGCTGGCCGAGCGCACACCGATCATGCGCGAGCGCCTGGGCGACTGGCGCGCCAAGTTCTACAACGGCCACTGGGACGCCAGCATCTTCCCGAACTGCTCGTTCCTGTACGGCACCAACACCTGGAAGCTGTGGCAGCCAATGGGGCCGCACCACATCGAAGTGTGGACCTGGACCCTGGTCGAGAAGGACATGCCCGACGCGCTCAAGCAGATGATGGTTGCCACCAACATGATGACATTTGGCACCGCCGGCATGCTCGAAACC
>CAZZHF010000081.1:0-10700 GCA_964653545.1 uncultured Gammaproteobacteria bacterium
CGTTACGCGGGTTTGGCCGCGCCCCGTTTTTTCAGCCGGTACGCCAGCTGTGGACGGCTGATGCCGAGCAGGCGGGCAGCTGGCGCCAGCTTGCCGCCGGCACGCGCCACTGCTTCTTGCAGCAGTTGCGCTTCCAAGGTCGGCAGGTCAAGCCCCTGGTCCAGAAGGCCAGCCGCCGTCCCGTCTGTGACGCCGGCACGAATCTGTACCGCACCGTCCAAGCCCGGGCCCGCGGAGCGCCGGCTCAGCTGCGAGCCGAAGCTGGCGAAGTGCGACAGGTCGATGGCCGCGTCGTCGTCGGCCATGATCACCGCCCGTTCGACCATGTGTTCGAGCTCGCGCACATTGCCCGGGTAGTTGTATAGCAGCAGCGCTTCCACCGCGCGTTCGGAAACGCCGGTGACGCGCCGCTGGTGCAGGCGACTGAAGCGCGTGAGGAAGTAATCCAGCAGCAGCGGAATGTCTTCCGGCCGCTCGCGCAGCGGCGGGATGACGATCGGAAACACGTTCAGGCGAAAGTACAAGTCCTCGCGAAAGTGCCCATCGCGCATGGCTAGCTCAAGATCGACATTGGTGGCGGCGACAATCCGCACATCGACCTTGCGAGTGGTGCGATCACCGACCCGTTCGATTTCGCCTTCCTGCAGCGCCCTCAGCAACTTGCTTTGGGCGGCGTACGAGAGGGCGCCGATCTCGTCCAGGAACAAGGTGCCGCCCTGAGCCCGCTCGAAGCGTCCAGGCCGCGATTCGGTGGCGCCGGTGTAAGCGCCGCGCTCGACGCCGAACAGCTCGCTTTCCATCAGGCTCTCAGGAATCGCCGCGCAATTCACCGCCACGAACGGCTGTGTGGCGCGTGGGCTCATGCGGTGCAGTACCCGGGCAAACACTTCCTTGCCGACCCCGGTTTCGCCAAGGATCAGGGCCGCTGCCTTGGTCGGCGCCACTTTGCGCAGCAGGTGCAGGGCGGTAAAGAACGCCGCCGAGCTTCCGACCACGTCTTCCAGGCCCTCATCGGCACCTCGTTCGCTGAAGCGGTTGACGAAGGGCTGCGGCCGCAGATACTCGGAAAACGCGCTGGCGTCGACGCCCCAGTCGTCCAGTGGCTTGCCGATGACCCGGCAACGCGGCGCGCCGGTGGCGCGGCACTCCACTTCGCGGAACAGGATGGCGCGCCCGGTGATGTCGGTGCAGTAACCGCTGGCGTGGCCGGTGAGGATCCAGCACACCGACTCGGTACCGATGCCCTGGGTGAGCACGTGCACGTTTGCTTCCAGCGAGTCGTTCCACACCAGTTCGGCATAGAAGCGTCCATGCGCGAGGTCGGCGTCCAGGTGTATCTCACCGGGCGAGGCAAAGCCGGCGATGGCCTGCAGTTCGCCGCGCATGGACAGCGCTTCCTGGGCGCTGCCCGCCGGGTGGCGTTGGCGGTAAAGCTTAGCGTCCTTGCTGCCTTCGGCGTAGCCGATGCGGGTCATCATCTGGCCGGTGCGTTCAAACCCGACGCCCTCAATCAGGGCGCGGCGCAGGTTGGCGAACGCGGCGGACGAGATCAGCGCGATGCGACTGTCGTCCATCCACACGTGACCCGAGCCGGGCGTGAAGCGCAGCAAGCTCCAAACTTCCTGCATCAACTGCGAGGACAACGCGTCCTCCGCGGTGGGGATGATATTGTTCATTTGGGAAGATTCCAGGCCCGGACTAACTCCAAAAAGTGACGATTTAATAATACGCGTGTCGTTAAGATGTGGCTTGAAGACTCGCCACAGGTCATCAACCGGCGCTTTGCACCCTAACGGCACGCCCGTTGCGTATGAATATCGTTCAGAGCGGTCGTTGCCCCGGCCGTGGCGTGAGCGATCGTCAAGAGGAGAACGACATGAACCAACCTGCGTCACCGGTATTGCCGGCGAAGAAATGGACCTTGCAGTATCCGGAACTGGGCACAGGTCCGCTGCCGCACGAGCCGAACATCTCGCCGGCCTACTTCGAAAAGGAACGCGAGAAACTGTTCAAGCGCACCTGGCTGCTGCTGTGCCGGGAGGATGAACTGCCTCGACCCGGCAGTTATGTGGTCAAGCAAATGCCGATCCTCGAGACCTCGGTACTGCTGGTGCGTGGCGACGACGGCGTGGTGCGGGCATTTCACAACTCTTGCCGACACCGCGGCAACAAGGTCGTTATGGGTGCTGGCGAGAAGACCGGCGAGAGCCGTGGCTTCATGTGCGGCTTTCACGGCTGGACCTACGATTTACAAGGCAGGCTGACCCATATCGTCGACGAGGAAGACTTCTTCGACCTCGACAAGTGCGCCCTGGGCCTGAAACCGATTCACTGCGATACCTGGCGTGGCTTTGTGTTCATCAACGCCATGGATACTCCGCGTGAGACGCTGACCGAAGCGCTTGGCGACTGGGGGCGCGAGGTCGAGGCGTTTCCATTCGAGAACTTCGAACTGGTGAACGTCTACTCCGCCAACGTGCGGTGCAACTGGAAAATCGGACTCGACGCGTTTCAGGAGGGTTACCACGCTCTCACGCTGCACGCCAAAAGCGCCTGCGAGCCGTTTGTGTCCAAGCACAATCCGTTCGCCCACCTGCTGTATGTGAAGTTGTATCCGGAGGGTCAGCGGCGGGCGTCGTTCCCGGCCAATCTCGACTTTGTGCCAGCGCCGTCGGTGCAGCATGCCGTGAAGTACGCGGGAAACAACGTGTATGCCTACCAGGATGGGCACACGCGTAACTTGCCGGGGCTGAACCCCAGCGGTGCCTCCGACTGGTCGTTCGATATCAACATCATCTTTCCGCACGTGCAGTTTCTGGCCAGCGACGCCTTCTACGTCACCCAGCACTTCTGGCCGATCTCGGTGGACGAAACCTACTGGGAGCTACGTCAGTACTTGCCCAAATGCACCACGGTGTCCGGGCGCATCGCGCAGCAGAATTCGCAGGCGGCCCTGCGTGACGTGATTCGCGAAGATCTTGTAACCCTGGAGAACACGCAGTCGGTGCTGCGTTCGGGGGCCATCAGCCACATGCAGCTGAACGATAACGAGATCGCTGTGCGGCACTCGTATTTCAAAGTGGCCGAGCGCGTAAACGCGCCGGATTAAGGGAGTTGACCATGGCCGCGTTGCCTGAGGAATTTTCGGACCTTGAGCGTTTTGTCAGCGCCGGCTGGGCGTGCCCGCGTGAGCATGATCGCTGGACCCGGCGCGTGCAAGGCAGCGCCGCGGAAATCGAGGATTTCTACGACGCCATGTTGTTGCGCATGGACGCTATCGTTGCCCACCTGGACCAGCACCCGCTTGACCAAGTGCCCGAGGGCGATCGGCCGCTGTTTTATCTGGCGCTGGCTTTCATGGACGTGGCCCCGGCCTGGGAGGTATTCCAGGCCGCTGACCTGCCGGAGCCGGCCTTCGAAATCGATCGGATGAAAATTGTTGAACGTCCCTACGCCTGGGAGACCTGAGGCTGGCCTGTTGGTGAGGGTCGCCGGGCGGCACCCCACTTTCGCCCGAAATTGATAATGCTGCACAACATCAAGGAGGAGAGACCATGAACCAGCCTGCCGACACGCGGTGGATTCGTAATTACCCGGACCTGGGAACCGGTCCGCTGCCGACCGAACCGATGATCTCGCCCGAGCATTTCCAGGTCGAGCGCGACCGCGTGTATCGACGGTCCTGGCTGGTGGTGGGCCGGGTTGATGACCTTCCCAAGCCCGGTGACTGGTTCGTCAAGGACATTGCCAGCCCGAAAACCTCGGTGCTGGTGATGCGTGGCGAGGACGGCGTGGTACGAGCTTTCCACAACACCTGCAAGCACCGCGGCAGCAAGCTGTCGCACGGTCGCTGTGGCGGTGGCGTGAAGGGCTTCGTCTGCCCACTGCACGGCTGGGTGTATGACACCGCCGGCAAACTGGCTTTCGTGCCCGACGAGAACGAGTTCTATCAGCTCGACAAACCGGCACTGGGCTTGACCTCGATTCACTGCGGCGTGTGGGAAGGGTTTGTGTTCATCAACCTGGACCGCGCTCCGGCCATCAGCCTGGATGCGTTCCTGGGCGAAATTCGCGACAGCTACCAGGGCTATTTCGGCGGCCTGGAGGAAGCGGCCCACTACACCGTCACCGCCAACGTGAACTGGAAGCTGCTGTTCGACGTGTCGGTCGAGGCCTACCACGTGTTCAACATCCATCCGATTCATCCGGTCAGTGACGAAGCGGAGAAAAAAGTCGGCGAGCCTCCAGCCAAGCCCGAGATCAAGCTGCCGAACATTGTCCTGCATCAGTTGCACCGGCTGGTGACCGTGCCGGGCAACCCGTTTCGCCCGCAGTCGCCGGTCGAGCAACTGATGATCAAGTACGGCGTGGTGACGTCGTTCACGTTTCCGGAGCCGGGCGCCAAACCGCCCGATTTGCCGGCTGGGGTCAACCCGGGAGGGTTGCCGGCCTGGAGCTTTGACGTGCTGGGCCTGTTTCCGAACAGCGTGGTGCTGACCGGGCGTGGCATCTACGTGACCATCATCATGTGGCCGGAGGCGGTGGACCGCACCTTCTTCGATATTCGCGTTTATATGAAGCCAGTAAAAAATATGGCCGAACGGGTGTGCCGCGAGGCAATCATCGCCATGACCCGAGACGTCATGCGCGAGGATTTCGACCACGTCGAGCCTCAGCAAAGCGCGCTGTCGCCGGACGCCATCAGCCACATTCAGCTTTCCGACCAGGAACTGGCGGTGCGCCACGGGTACGCAGTGTTGCAGCAAATCATCGAACGCGGCTTCCCTGGCGAGGTGGCGGCATGAGCGCCCCGATTCTGCCGGCTGGCTTTGAGGATTTGGCGCGTTTTGTCGAAAGTTGGGCGCTGCCCAGCGAACGCGAGCGCATGTTGGCGCGCGTCCACAGCGACATGGGGTTGATTGGCGAGTTCTACAAGACCCTGTCGCCGCGCATCACGGCAATGCTGACGCATCTTGAGGCGTACCCACCCACGCTGGACACCCTGCCGCAGCCCGAGCAGCGGCTGGCCATGCTGGCATTGTCGTTCATGGAGTGCTCGCGCATTTTCGAGATGTGGAACCAGCAGGACGTGCACTGCGCGAACTTTGGGCCGGAGCGGCTCGACTTCGCGCCGCTGGGGACGCCGGGTTGATACCGCAACGGGCATTCCTGCCGTCGACGGCTTAGCGCGCCATGGGCGGTGCGGATTTTCTAAGGCCTGTGCCGTTGCGCTCCGGCACGGTACCGGTGGCGCCATACATCGACGCGGGCTATTTCGAGGCCGAGCGCAGCCAGGTGTTTCGCAGATGCTGGCTGAACCTGACGCGGGAAGAAGAGCTACCCCAGCCGGGCGATTACCTGGTCAAGGATCTGGAAGTGCTCGACACCCAGGTGCTGCTGGTGCGCGGCGAGGACCGGCGCATCCGGGCTTTTCATAATTTGTGCGTGCATCGCGGCAACCGCTTGGCGCTTGACCGCTGTGGCCACGCGCCTGGCTTCAGTTGCAACTTTCACGGCTGGACCTACGACTCCACCGGCCGGCTGCGAGAGCTGCCGGACCGCGATCAGTTTCCCCACCTGGACCCGGATCAGATTCACCTGAAAGCCCTGGCCTGCGAGGTATGGAACGGCTTCGTATTCGTGAATGCGAATCCGCGGCCGGCTGTGTCACTGGCCGATTACCTGGGTGAACTGTACGGAGCCTTCGACGGTTTTCCGTTTGCCGACATGCGCCTGGCGGCCCTCTATCATGCCGAGGTCAAGGCCAACTGGAAGCTGGTGGCCGATGCCTTGCAAGAGGCTTATCACGCGCCGATCCTGCACCGTCGCACGGTGGCCGACGCGGTCGCCGGTCCCGACAATCCGCACTGCCATCTCGCCTCGGTGCGGGTCCACGGTCGGCACCACGCGCTGAGCGTACACGGCAATCTCAGTCACCAGCCCACACCGATGGAGCGCATCGCGTTTCAGTACTCAGCCACGCCGGTTTATCCGGCGCCTTCGGCGCCCTCGGACAGCCAGGCGCCCGGCGTCAACCCACAGCGCGAAGCGGCCTGGATTTTCGACATCAATGTGCTGTTCCCGAATTTCCACCTCGACCCATCGGGCACCTGGTACGGCACCTATCATCTGTGGCCACTGGCGGTGGACCGCACGCGCTGGGAGTTTCGAATCTACATGTACCCGCCCAGGGATGCCGGCGATGCCCTGGCGCAGGAATACACCAAGGTGCTGGGCCGGTTCGTGCAGCGCGAGGACTTGTCCACCGTCGAGGCGACGCATGCCATGTTACGCAGCGGTGTGCTCGAAGAATTGCATCTTTCGGCGCAGGAACTGCCGCTGCTGCACAGCCTTGAGGTGGTCGAGGCGCACCTGCGGGGTGAGTTGTGATTCCTGCCTTACCCGCTGCTTACGCTGACCTTGAGCCGCTCGCTCAAGAGTGGTCCCTGGCTACGGAATTCGAGCGCGCGCAGCGCCATTTGCAGGCCCATTACCCCGAGCTGGAAGCGCTGTATCGCGCCGTGTTGCCGCGCCTGCCGAGCATTCTCGATGACCTGAATAAAAAGCCCATCGACACGTTTGATGCGGGTGAGCAACGGCTGTTCTGGCTGACGCTGTCGTTTGTCGAGGCCGCCGTGGCGGTGGAGCGTTTCCAGTGCGCCGACATGCCGCCGGGCGCGTTCGAGGCAGAGCGGTTTCAGATCGGTGCGACAGCGACGGGAGCAATACCGGTGGGAGGCAATTGTGTTACTGGATAAAAAAAATGTATTGGTGCTTGACGGGGACGACGGCATTGGTGGGGCAATCGAGGCATTGTTCCGTGCCGAAGGGGCGAGAGTCCGTTTGACTGTCCTGCGCGACACTGACGTCGCCTCGGCGTTCGAGCAAGCGCACGCCGCGATGGGCGGCGTGGACGTTCTGGTGAATGCGATCTCGGACTGGAGCCCGTGCAAGCCAGAGGACTGGTCGGTTGGGCGTTGGCGCGAGCTGAGCGAGCTCAACGGCGCGGTTGCGGTAAGCGCCGGTCACATCGCGCTCAAGCGTTTGCGCCGCCCAGGCGCGGTCTGTTTTGTTTCCTCCACCTGGGCGCTGGCGACCAGCCCGGAGATGGGCCTCGCCGGCGCAAGCAAGGCCGCAATTGGACCCCTGACCAAGGCGCTGGGACTGTCCGGTGCGACGAATGGTTTGCGGGTCAATGCCGTTGTCATGGGGCTTGTCGACACCCCGGGGTTGCGGGCGGCGATGGAGCAGCGTGCCCAGCTCACAGGCCGTCAGGGCGGCGGCAGCACTTTGTTCGACGAAACCGCCGGGCGGGTGCCCATGCGCCGCGCCGGGACGGCGGACGAGGTTGCCAAGGCGGCGGCCTTCCTGTGCTCGGACCACGCGCGGATGATCAATGGCGCCTCGGTCGTGGTGGATGGTGGACTTCTTTACGCGTGAGGTGGACCACGATGGGACTTTTACAGGGTAAGCGCGCCTTGGTGATCGGGGCTGGCTCCGGGATCGGGCAGGCCACCGCGAAGTTGTTCGCGGAACAGGGCGCACAGGTCGTATGTGGCGATCTACTCGGGGAGCTGTCGCAAGCCACGGCCCAGGACATTACCAACGCGGGTGGGACTGCCTGGTCGGTGGTGCTGGACATCAGCGTCAAGACACAGGTGCAAGCCACGGTGGCGCGGGCAGTGGAGTTGATGGGTGGCGTCGACATCCTGGTGAGCACGCCGTTTGGCAATATCTCGATGGCGCTTGAGGATTTGGCCGAGGAGCAGTGGGATCTTGAGCACGCGGTTCTGGCCAAGGGCACCTTGTTTGCCATCCAGGCGGCGGTACCGGTGATGCGGGCGCAAAAGGCCGGGGTGATTCTGGTGGCGACGGCATCCATTTTTGGCGATTACGGTGCGTTTACCCACCCGGCCGTTTTTCCGGCGTATGGCGCCGCCAAGGGGGCTCAGGAGATGCTGATCAGGGTCAGCGCCGGCATGTTTGCGCCGGATGGTATCCGGGTATGTGGCGTGCAGCCGGGGTTTACCTTGACCCAGGGCGCGATCAAGGGGCTCGAGGACCTTGGTGTGCCGGTCGATGGCTTTGTGGCCCAGGCCGGCGCCGGCATGCCGATGGGGCCGGGGCAGCCCGCGGACGTTGCCGAGGGTTTTCTTTTTCTCGCGTCCGATTACGCCTCTTATATCAATGGGTACTGCCTGCCCGTGGACGGCGGTTCGTACGCAGCCCGCTTCGGTCGTCTGCTGGCCTGAGGGGCTCGTTCGTACGGCTAACATTTTCCTGGTCAAGGCGAAATATTCCCGTAATTAATCAAGGAGTTATGGTTTGATCTTAGTGACAGTGAAAATCAGCGCCAAACCCGGGCAAGGTGACAAACTTGCTCAGTTGCTTCAGGAGATGGCCGCCGAAGGCCGCAAGGAGCCTGGAATGTTGGCCTACGACCCGTACCGGAGTGTCGAGGACCCGGACACGGTATTCATGTATGAGGTGTACCGTGACCAGTCGGCTCTGGATGGGCACCGGGTCAACGTGGCGCTCGACCCGTTTCGCGAGCGCCTGATGGCGCTACTCGCGGGCGGGCCGGAGCTGCATACCTGGGCGCCTGCTGGCTGAAAACAAAGGTTTCTACTAGAGATATATGGGGTCTGTGTGGCCTCCGAGGGGTACAGACGATGCAAGGCAAGGCACGCTATTTCGCCCTTTTCGCGCTAGCGATTGCGACATTGCCGGCTGCCGCGGTGCAACTGCACGGCAAGGTCGTGGACGCTACCGGCCGACCTTTGGCGGGGGTGATGGTGACGGTGGGGCCGAGCGCGCCGGTGGTCGGGGCGCTCAGCACCAGTGTGTTTAGCGGGTCTGACGGCAGCTACGAGCTTGCCGATCCGAGTAAGGATGAGACTGCACTGACCTTGTCGGCGCGTCTGCTCGGTTACGCGCCGGCCGGGCCGACCCCGCTGAGTCAGGTGGGCGCCTTGCAGGGGCAGGTTCGGCGTGTCGATCTGACGCTGGAGCGTGCCGACAATGTGGCCGCCGATGTGCCCGCTTCGGCCTGGATGCAAGGCTTTCCGGACGATGCCGACAGCCGGCACGCGCTGTGGATTTGCGCCGGTTGCCACCAGTTGCCGGCGCCGAAAATGCAGCGCTACGCGGAGTTCACCCGCGACACGCCGCTGGCGGGCCGCGAGGTGGCCTGGCACGCGATGATTCAGTACATGCGCGTGAAGACATTCGATTTGGGTCCGGAAATGAGCGCCTGGCCGGATTTTCCGCACGAGGTGAAGGCCGATCCCAGCATCGCCGGTTACGACCTTGAAGATGAAGCCATCATCGCCCGCGCGCTAGCGGCGCACATGCCGACCGACTATTCGGCCTTGAAGTCCTACGACCCCGGTGCGCCACTGGGCGTGACCCCGCGCACCGTGATCCGCGAGTATCAGATGCCGGCGGATGGGTTCACACGCGAGGTCGGCTTGTCGACGCGCTCGCCGTACGCCTGGGGCGCCGATCTGACCCACAATCAACTGGTGCGCCTGGATCCCCGTGACAGCACAGTCAAATACTTCAAGGTGCCGTTCGACAAGGCCAGCGGGCCCCACACCATCGTCGATGATCCGCTCGGCAACCTGTGGGTCACCTCGATCGAAAACGATCTGCTCATGCGCCTGGACCCGCAGACCGAGGAATGGACCCTGTACCAGGACTTCGGGGCCGGGGCGCTGATCCATGACCTTGCGCTCGACTCCAATTTTCAGGTCGCCTACGATCACAAGGGTCGCGTCTGGGCGACGCTGATCGGTCTGAACAGGGTCGGTGGCCTTAACCCCGAAACGCGCGAGACGGCGCAGTTCCAGGCACCCCAGCCCGAGGGTAAAGGCACTATCCACACGGCGATTTACGGCATGGTCATGGATTCCGAGCGCAAGCGCCTGTGGTACGCGCAGCTCGGCGGTGGGGTCGGGTCGTTCAATGTCGAGACCCTGAAGTTCGAAACCCACATTCCCTTCGAGATGGGCGAGGGCCCGCGTCGCCTGGCGATCGATGAGGACGACCGCATCTATGTGCCGCTGATGGGTTCAAGCGAGGTGTTTATCTACGATACCCGGGCCAAAAAGCAGCTGGCGCGGGTCAAGCTGCCCGACCGCTGGGCCGCCACTTACAACGTCACCTGGGATCCGTGGCGCAAATGTCTTTGGGTGGGCACGACCAATGCCGACGTGATCTACCGCATGGATCCGAAGACCTACGCTTTTACCCGCTACCCCCTGCCGCGGCCGGGTGCCTTCCTGCGCATGATCACCTTCGATCGCCACACCGGAAACCTGTGGACCGCGTACTCGGCCACCGGCGAGGGGCCGCAGGCACTGGTGGAACTGGACCCGGGCGACGGCGTACGGCCAGCGGCCATGCAGGCTGCCACGGCGCCGTGATCGGTTGCCCGGGTCTGGTTCTGGCCTAGGCGGCCAGGGTCGATTTGAGCCACTGCGCCATGTCGGCGCGCACCTGGTGGCCGACCTCCAGTACCCCGGCCATGGACGCAAAGCCGTGGATCATGCCGGGATAGCGGACCAGGCGGGTGGTGACGCCCGCCTGGCCTAGGCGGCGGGCGTAGGCCTCGCCCTCGCTGCGCAAGACGTCGAATTCAGCGGTGACCACCAGCGCGGGCGGCAAGCCGGCAAGGTCGGTTGCCAGCAGCGGTGACA
>CAZZHF010000082.1:0-2650 GCA_964653545.1 uncultured Gammaproteobacteria bacterium
CGGTGACGTGTACCTGCTGGAGGTCAACCCCCGCGCATCGCGTACGGTACCGTTTGTGTCCAAGGCAACCGCGGTGCCCCTGGCCAAGGTGGCGGCCAACTGCATGGTCGGTACCAGCCTCAAATCACAAAGCCACTGCCGCGAAGTGCTGCCGCCGTACTATTCGGTCAAGGAAGCGGTATTCCCGTTCGCCAAGTTCCCCGGTGTCGACATCCTTCTGGGGCCGGAGATGAAATCCACCGGCGAGGTGATGGGCATTGGCCGCAGTTTTGGCGAGGCCTACGGCAAGGCGCAGCTTGCCGCGGGGAATCCGCTGCCCACCGGTGGGCGCGCCTTCATCAGCGTGCGCCAGGCGGACAAGAGTGCATTGCTGGTGCAAGTCGCGCAGGGGCTGCGAGACATCGGATTTGAGCTTGTCGCCACTCATGGGACAGCTGCCTGGCTGGAGGAGGCCGGTATTCCGTGCAGTGTCGTCAACAAGGTCAAGGAAGGTCGACCCCATGTCGTGGACAGGATTACCAACGGCGATATCGCCTTTGTGCTGAATACTACGGACGGCAGGCAGGCCATCGTCGATTCGTTTGCCATTCGCGCCGCGGCACTGCGTTTCAAGGTGCCGCATACGACTACCCTGGCCGGTGCGCGGGCGACCTGCCTGGCGTTGCGGGCCGGCAGTGACATCAAGGTTTACAGCCTGAACCAGTTACACAACGAGTTGCTCAGCGCATGATCCGAGAACCCCTGACCGTCCGCGGCGCGGCACAGCTGCAGCGCGAGCTCGACGAGCTGAAATCGGTGCAACGGCCCCGCGTGATCGCCGCGATCGCCGAGGCGCGCGCCCACGGCGATCTGAAAGAGAATGCCGAGTACCATGCCGCCAAGGACCAACAGGGTTTCATCGAAGGTCGCATCAGCGAGATCGAGGACCGACTCGGACGTGCTGAGATCATCGACCCGGCGCGCTTGACCGCCGGTGGCACGGTGGTGTTCGGCGCCACCGTCAAGCTGGTCAACGTCGATACCGACGCGGAAGTGATTTACCAGATCGTGGGCGTCGACGAAGCGGATATCAAGCAAGGCCTGTTGTCGTTCCGGGCGCCGCTGGCGCGTGCCATGATTGGCCGCGCGGTCGGCGACTATGCGCTGGTGCCAGCGCCGGGCGGTGAGCAGACCTATGAGATTCTGGCGGTCGACTATCGCTGAGCTGGTGCCAGGGGCGTGGGCGCGATGAGCGGCCGGGGCTCCAGCCGCCGCTGGCTGGACCAGCATTTCGCGGACCCGTATGTGCGTCAGGCGCAGGCACAGGGCTACCGGTCGCGTGCCAGTTTCAAATTGTTGGAGATCAACAAGCGTGATCACCTGTTGCAGCCCGGGGCAACGGTGGTGGATCTGGGCGCCGCGCCGGGGGGCTGGTCGCAGGTGGCGGCGGCGGTAGTGGGCGCGCGCGGGCGGGTCGTGGCGCTGGATATGTTGAGCATGCCGCCATTGCCGGGTGTCGAGTTCACGCAAGGCGATTTCACCGACGACGCGGTGCTGGAACAGGTGCTGGCAGGTCTGCCAGGCGGCGCCGATCTTGTAATGTCGGATATGGCGCCCAACCTGTCCGGTGTGCGGGATGTCGACCAGGCGGCAACGTTATACCTGGCAGAACTGGCACTGGATTTTGCCGCTCGCGTGCTGAAACCACGCGGTGCGTTGCTGGTCAAAAGCTTCGAAGGCGCCGGCAGTCAGGAACTTCGAGCGTTATTCGCGCAACGCTTCGCGCAGGTGCTGATACGCAAACCCGATGCGTCACGTGATCGCAGCCGCGAGCATTACTTAATCGGTCGCGGTAAGCTGCCGTAAACCTCGCTGTCGATGGCAGCGTGCTCATCCCCGCCGGTACGACCGGCGTCTGGAGAATCTGATTCGTGAATCCCATGTCTCGCAACATCATCCTGTGGGTCGTCGTGGCGCTGGTGCTGATGGCCGTGTTCAACAGTTTCGGCTCCCGCCGCAGCGCCGAGCGCACGCTTGGTTACTCGGCGTTCATCGCCGAGGTCAAGAGCGGCCGCGTCGACCGGGTGGTGATTGAGGAAGGCAGCGTGCGCGGCATGACGACCAACGGCGAGAAGTTCGTCGTCTATACGCCCGAAGATCCTCATCTGATTGACGATTTGCTGGCCAACAAGGTGGGTATCGAGGTGGCGGCACCGGATCGCCAAGGCCTATTGATGCAGATATTCATCTCCTGGTTCCCAATGTTGCTGCTGATTGGCGTGTGGGTGTTTTTCATGCGCCAGATGCAGGGTGGCCCTGGCGGCAAGGGCGGCGTCATGCCGTTTGGAAAGAGTCGCGCGCGGATGCTTACCGAAGATCAGGTGCGCGTGACGTTTGCCGACGTGGCGGGCGTCGAGGAAGCCAAGGAAGAGGTCCACGAGTTGGTCGATTTCCTGCGCGACCCGTCCAAGTTCCAACGCCTGGGCGGACACATTCCGCGTGGCGTACTGATGGTCGGCTCGCCGGGTACCGGCAAGACCTTGCTGGCGCGGGCGATCGCCGGTGAGGCCAAGGTGCCGTTTTTCACCATTTCCGGATCGGACTTTGTCGAGCTTTTTGTCGGTGTGGGCGCCTCGCGCGTGCGTGACATGTTCGAACAGGCCAAAAAGCA
>CAZZHF010000082.1:2660-10642 GCA_964653545.1 uncultured Gammaproteobacteria bacterium
ACGCGCCGTGCATCATTTTCATCGACGAAATTGACGCCGTCGGTCGCCATCGGGGCGCCGGGCTGGGTGGCGGCCACGATGAGCGGGAGCAGACCCTGAATCAGTTGCTGGTGGAGATGGATGGGTTCGAGGGGAATGAAGGCGTCATTGTCATCGCCGCCACCAATCGTCCCGATGTGCTGGACCCGGCATTGCTGCGACCGGGCCGTTTCGACCGCCAGGTGGTGGTGCCGTTGCCGGACATACTCGGGCGCGCGCAGATCCTGAAAGTCCACATGAAGAAAGTCCCGCTGGCGGCCGATGTCGAGCCAGAAGTGGTCGCCCGTGGCACACCCGGTTTCTCCGGCGCTGACCTGGCGAATCTGGTCAACGAAGCGGCCCTGTTTGCGGCCCGCCAGGACAAGCGGGTGGTTGATCAGAACGACTTTGATCGAGCCAAGGACAAGATCATGATGGGCGTGGAACGCCGCTCCATGGTCATGAATGATGAGGAGAAGCGCCTGACCGCGTATCACGAGGCCGGCCACGCCATCGTCGGACTGTCCGTGCCCTCGCACGACCCCGTATACAAGGTCAGCATCATCCCGCGTGGGCGGGCGCTGGGCATCACCATGTTCCTGCCGTTGGAAGACCGCTACAGCCTGAGCCGGGAGCGGCTGGAAAGCCAGATTTGCAGCCTCTATGGCGGACGCCTGGCTGAAGAGCTGATCTTCGGCGCGGATGCCGTGACCACCGGCGCGTCCAACGACATAAAACGCACCACTGAGATCGCACGCAATATGGTCACCCGATGGGGCATGTCGGTGCGACTGGGGCCCATGACCTTCGAGGAAGACGAGGGTGAAGTCTTCCTCGGGCGCAGCGTCACCCAGCACAAGAACGTATCGGATGACACCGCGGCGGCCATCGATGAGGAAGTCCGCGCCATTCTGGAGCGTAACTACGCCCGGGCCCGGGAGATCCTGAACGCTCGTATCGATACCCTGCACAGCATGGCCGATGCCCTGAGTCGCTTCGAGACCATCGACAAGGATCAGATTGACGACCTCATGGCCGGTCGTGCGCCGCGCCCTACGGTGGTGACCGCAGGTGATCGACCCGAGCCACCGCCGACGCCAGAACCGGCCCCGGGCGATGGCGCAGACGGCGCGGACGGCGCGCCCAGTCTGCCGTAACGAGTGGAGCTGCCCGGGTAGCCGGGCGGTACACGTGCGCCAGCCGATGCTTGTGGACTGTGCTGGCAAACCGCTTGATCTTTCCCGGCCGGCGGTCATGGGTGTGCTCAACCTGACCCCGGATTCGTTCTCGTCCGACGGCCTTGCCCATGATCTTGATGCGGCCTGTGCCAGGGCGTTGGCCATGCAGGCGGCAGGCGCCGCCGTGATCGACATCGGCGGCGAGTCCACACGCCCTGGCGCCACGCCCATCAGCGTGGTGGAAGAACTCGATCGCGTGCTGCCGGTGATCCAGTACTTGGCGCCGCGGTTGCGGATACCGATATCCATTGATAGCCGGCAACCACGGGTCATGCGCGCCGCGGTGGTGGCCGGCGCGGGGCTGATCAATGACATTGCCGCCCTGCGCATGCCAGGCGCATTGGCAGTGGCGGCCGAGCTTGAAGTACCGGTGGTTCTGATGCATATGCAGGGCGAGCCGGGGACCATGCAGCAATCACCCCATTACAACAATGTGGTGGCCGAGGTGGAGTCCTTTCTGGTAGGGCGCGTGGCGGCCTGCGAACAGGCCGGGATTTCGCGTCAGCGCATGTTGCTGGACCCGGGCTTCGGATTTGGCAAGTCCGTCGCCCACAATATTGAGCTGTTGCGCGGTCTGCCGCGCCTGGCACGGCTCGGTTTGCCATTGTTGGTGGGCTTGTCACGCAAGTCCTTGATCGGTGCTGTTACCCGAGCGCCGGTGACGCAGCGCCTGGGCGGCAGCATCGCCCTGGCCTTGCTGGCCGCGCAGCGCGGCGCCCGCATGCTGAGGGTTCACGATGTCGAGGCGACCGTGCAGGCGCTGACCATGTTCACGGCGGTAGAGGGAGTGACCCATGACTGCTAGACGCTACTTTGGGACCGATGGCGTACGTGGCACGGTCGGCGAGGGTTTTTTCACGCCCGATTTCGTGCTGCGACTCGGCTGGGCGGCCGGCACGGTGTTGCGCGCCCAGGGACGTGGCGCGGTGGTGGTGGGCAAGGACACCCGCGTGTCCGGTTACATGCTGGAGTCGGCCCTCGAAGCGGGTCTGTCCGCGGCCGGTATGGATTGTGTTTTACTCGGCCCGATGCCAACACCCGCCGTGGCTTACCTGACACGCACCTTCCATGCTCGCGCCGGAATCGTCATCAGCGCATCCCACAACGCCTATCCGGACAACGGTATCAAGCTGTTTGCAGCCAATGGCGAAAAACTGCCGGATGCGCTCGAAGCGGGGATAGAGGAGTGCCTTGGCCAGCCACTGGTGATGGTGCCACCGACCGAGATCGGCAAGGCCCGGCGCGCGGTCGATGCGGCTGGACGCTACATCGAGTTTTGCAAAAGGGCGATGCCGGATCACCTGGATCTGAGGGGGCTCAAGGTGGTCGTGGATGCCGCCAACGGCGCTGCCTATCAGGTGGCGCCGGCGGTATTCACCGAACTGGGGGCGAGTGTGACCGCCATCGGTGTCAGCCCGGATGGCTTCAACATCAACCGCGACTGCGGCTCGACCGCGCCACAGGCGTTACAGCGCGAGGTACTGGCGCAAGCAGCGGACATTGGCGTCGCCCTGGATGGCGACGCCGACCGTCTGATCCTGGTCGATGCCAGCGGCGAGCTGGTGGATGGCGACGAGATCCTGGGCTTGCTGGCGCTGGCCCGGCACGGAGTCGGTCGGCTTGGCGGCGGGGTCGTCGGTACGCTGATGAGCAACTTCGGCCTGGAGCGTGCACTGACCGAAGCCGGCATCGCGTTTGCGCGGGCAAAGGTGGGTGATCGGCATGTCATGGAGCAGTTGCGTCAGCGTGGCTGGCAGCTCGGCGGCGAGACCTCGGGTCACGTCATTTCCCTGGATCGAAGCACCACCGGTGATGGCCTCATTACCGCACTACAAGTGCTGGCAGTGATGCGCGAGAGTGGTCGCCCATTGGGTGAGCTCAAGCGCTTCATGGTCAAGTATCCGCAACGCCTGGTGAACGTGGAGCTGATTGCCGGTTATGACCCGGATGCATGTCCTGTGGTTCAGCGGGCCGTGGAGGAGGCGCAGGCCGATTTGAGCGATCGCGGACGGGTGCTGCTGCGCAAATCAGGCACCGAACCGCTGGTGCGGGTGATGGTGGAGGGACAGGATGCCACGCAGGTCGATCTGCTCAGCGAACGCATTGCCGAACAGGTCCGGGTTGCCATGGCCGCGTGCTAGACCCGTACAACCGGTAGCTGGTCCTGGAGCGGCAAGACGCTCTTTGGACCGCTGCCGCGACAAACTTCAGGTTTGATTCCGAACGCTGCCCGCCGTTACCATGCGCCGCCTCATCCGCCTCGGTTGTCACATGTCTCATGCCCCACCCACTGCTCGTCGGTAACTGGAAAATGCACGGCAGCCGGTCGATGGTGGCCGATCTCCTGGGCGCGCTCAAGCTCGGTTCAGCGCAGTTGAAGGGTATCGACGTGGCGGTGTGTCCGCCGTTTCCCTATTTGTCGGATGCCGCCAGTCTGTTGGCGGGGAGTTCCGTGTACCTGGGAGCGCAGGACGTGGCAGTGCACGAGTCCGGTGCCTTCACCGGCGAGGTGTCGGCGTCCATGCTGCGTGACGTTGGGTGCCGTTACGTGATCGTTGGCCATTCCGAACGCCGAAGTCTGTTTGGCGAGGACTGCGCGCTGGTGGCGCAGAAATTTCGCGCGGCTGCGGCGCAGGGTTTAATTCCTATATTGTGCGTCGGTGAGCAGCTGGCCGAGCGCGCCGCGGACGCCACGGAAACCGTACTCGCGACCCAGATCGACGCGGTCCTGGAACTATGCGGCGACAGCGCCCTGGCGCGCGCCGTAATCGCCTACGAACCGGTGTGGGCGATCGGCACCGGGCGCGTGGCGACGCCGGAGCAGGCGCAGGCAGTGCATCGTTTTATTCGCGGCCGGGTCAGCCGAGCCGGTGACACGCCAACGCTTCTTTATGGCGGCAGCGTGAAGCCGCAGAACGCGGCCGGCCTGTTTGCCCAGCCGGACGTCGATGGTGGCCTGATCGGCGGCGCCAGTTTGGAGGCGGATCAATTTCTCGGCATTTGTAAGGCGGCGTTATCCCAATGATGATTGTTTTGCTGGTTGTTCATGTGATTATTTGCGCCGCCCTGGTGGGCCTGGTGCTGATTCAGCAGGGTCAGGGTGCCGATGCCGGCGCGGCGTTTGGCAGTGGTGCCTCGCAGACCGTGTTCGGTAGCCGGGGCGCCGGTTCCTTCCTGACCCGTCTGACCGGGGCACTCGCCGCGGGCCTGTTTATCACCAGCATGGTGCTTGCTTATCTTGGTTCGAATGCCGGCCAGCCGACGAGCGTTACTGATAGACTAGCGCCCGCGCCGGCGACCCAGCCGGCAGCCCCGGCATTGCCGACACCAGCCACCGAAGGCCAAGCCCCGGCCCCGGTGTCGGCGCCACCGGGCAACTGAATCGAGCCGATGTGGTGGAATTGGTAGACACGCCATCTTGAGGGGGTGGTGACGAAAGTCGTGTCGGTTCGAGTCCGACCATCGGCACCAGACAAAACAGCACCCACCAAGGCACCGGCGGGTGCCGCGAGCACGAAAAGCATGAACCCGGAACATTACCTCGACGCCTGGATCTGGAATCGCTAAGCATGCTGCTTCAATATCTTCCCATCGCCCTGTTGATGGCCGTGGGCGTGGCGATCGGTGCGATCGCCCTGGTGGCGGGTCGCTTCATCGGCCCCAACCGGCCTGACAAGGCCAAGCTCGCGCCGTACGAGTGCGGCTTCGAGGCCTTCGAAGACGCGCGCATGAAGTTCGATGTGCGCTACTACCTGGTGGCGATCCTGTTCATCATCTTCGATCTGGAAGTGGCGTTCCTGTTCCCGTGGGCCGTTGGTCTCAGGCAGGGACTGATCGGCGGCTTCGGGTTTCTGGCCATGATGCTGTTCCTCGCCCTGCTGGTGGTCGGCTTTATCTATGAATGGAAGAAAGGGGCGCTGGAGTGGGAGTAGAGGCAGTTTCCGAGCGCGGCTTCCTGACCACCACCGTGGATCAGGTGGTCAACTGGAGCAAGACCGGTTCGTTGTGGCCGGTGACCTTTGGTCTGGCGTGCTGCGCAGTGGAGATGATGCACGCGGGCGCCGCGCGCTATGACCTGGACCGTTTCGGAATCATTTTTCGGCCGAGTCCGCGTCAGTCGGACTTGATGATCGTGGCCGGGACCTTGGTCAACAAGATGGCGCCGGCACTGCGCAAGGTCTATGACCAGATGGCCGAGCCGCGCTGGGTACTGTCCATGGGCTCGTGCGCCAATGGCGGTGGTTATTACCATTACTCCTATGCGGTCGTGCGCGGCTGTGACCGTATCGTGCCGGTGGACGTCTACGTGCCGGGCTGTCCCCCGACCGCCGAGGCGTTGCTGTTCGGGCTGATTCAGCTGCAGAACAAGATCCGCCGCACCCACACCATCGCCCGCTGAAGCCATGACGTACAAGGCCGACACGCTGCTCGCGCGTCTGCGCGAAACGCTGGGCGAGCGGCTGCTGAGCAGCAGCCCGGATCCGGGACAACAGCTGACCGTGGAGGTCGAAGCCGCGGCACTGCCTCAGGTTTGTCTGGAACTGCGCGACGATCCACACCTGGCGTTCGACCAGCTGATCGACGTCTGCGGCGTCGACTACGCCGATTACCCGGTGACCGGCGACCTGGCCCGCCCACGCTTTGCCGTGGTGCACCACCTGCTGTCGACATCGAAGAACCACCGATTGCGGTTGCGCGCCTACCTCGAACCGCAGTTCCCTCTGGTCGGCTCGGTTATGGACGTATGGCCGGCCGCCAACTGGTTCGAGCGCGAGGCCTTTGATTTGTTCGGCATCGTATTCGATGGACATTCGGACCTGCGCCGCATCCTCACCGATTACGGCTTTGTCGGTCATCCGCTGCGCAAGGACTTTCCGCTGACCGGCGAGGTCGAGATGCGCTACGACCCGCAGCAGCTGCGTGTGGTGTATGAGCCTGTCAGCATCGAGAATCGCATTACCGTGCCGCGCGTGCGGCGCGACGATTTCCGCTACGAACACCCGGTCGAGTAAGCGATCATGGCGGAGATTCGCAACTACACGATGAACTTCGGCCCGCAGCATCCGGCCGCGCACGGGGTGCTGCGTCTGGTGCTGGAGATGGACGGCGAGGTGGTGCAGCGTGCCGATCCGCACATCGGGCTGCTGCACCGCGGCACCGAGAAGCTGGTCGAGAGCAAGCCATACAATCATTCGATCGGCTACATGGATCGTCTCGATTACGTGTCCATGATGTGCAACGAGCACGCGTACGTCCTGGCCATCGAGCAACTGCTGGGGGTCAAGCCACCGATAAGGGCGCAGTACATCCGCGTTCTGTTCGACGAAATCACGCGGATCCTGAACCACCTGATGTGGCTGGGCGCGCACGCGCTCGACATGGGCGCCATGACGGTCTTTCTGTATTGCTTTCGCGAGCGCGAAGACCTGATGGATTGCTACGAGGCGGTATCCGGCGCCCGCATGCACGCAACCTATTACCGTCCGGGCGGTGTGTATCGCGACCTGCCCGACAGCATGCCCAGGTACGAGCCGTCCAAGTGGCACGACGACAAGGCGGTCAAGGCCATGAACCGGGATCGCGAAGGCAGCATGCTCGATTTTATCGAGGCCTTCACCGAGCGTTTCCCGGGCTGCGTCGACGATTACGAATCCTTGCTGACCACCAACCGCATCTGGAAGCAACGCACCGTCGGTATCGGCGTGGTGAGTCCCGAGCGCGCACTCGGGCTGGGCTTCACAGGCCCGATGTTGCGTGGTTCCGGGGTGGGCTGGGATCTACGCCGCAAGCAGCCGTACGAGGTCTATAGCGAACTCGATTTTCAGGTGCCGGTCGGCGTCAACGGCGACTGCTACGACCGTTACCTCGTGCGCATTGCCGAGATGCGCCAGAGCAACCGCATTGTGCGCCAGTGTATTGACTGGTTGCGCGCCAATCCCGGCCCGGTAATGCTGGCGGATCACAAGATCACGCCGCCCTCGCGCACCGAGATGAAGGCCGACATGGAGGCCCTCATCCACCATTTCAAGCTGTTTACCGAAGGTTACGCCGTGCCTTCCGGCGAGGTGTATGCCGCGGTGGAAGCGCCCAAGGGCGAGTTCGGCGTGTACCTGATTTCCGACGGATCCAACAAGCCGTACCGGGTAAAGCTGCGCGCGCCGGGCTTCTCGCACCTGGCGGCCATCGATGAGATGGTGAGGGGTCACATGTTGTCCGACCTGGTGGCCATTATCGCGACCCTCGATATCGTGTTTGGCGAGATCGACCGATGACGCACGCCGATAAAAGCATCCTGTCTGCCCATGTACGACACCAGATCGACCTGGCGGTGGCCAAGTTTCCACCTGATCAAAAGCGCTCCGCCGTGCTGGCTGCGCTGCGCGAGGCGCAGCACCAGAACGGTGGATACCTGACCGTGGAGCTGATGGACGCGGTCGCCGCGTGCCTCGAACTCGCTCCCATGGACGTTTACGAAGTGGCGAGCTTCTATTCCATGTTCGAGACCGAGCCGGTTGGTCGGCACTCGATTTCGGTCTGTACCAACATCTCCTGCATGTTGCGTGGCGCCGATGCGGTGGTCGAGCAAATCGAACGCAAACTCGGCGTCAAGCTCGGCCAGAGCACGCCGGACGGCAAGTTTTATCTGAAACCCGAGGAAGAGTGCCTGGCCGGCTGCTGCGGTGCGCCGATGATGCAGATCGACCATGTGTATTACGAGCACCTGAC
>CAZZHF010000083.1:0-10607 GCA_964653545.1 uncultured Gammaproteobacteria bacterium
CCCGCGGCGATGAAGGCGCCGGCCAGACGTGGCCCGGCCTCGACCAGCGCCTCGTTACACTCGCGCCGACCAAGCTCGTCCAGCACCGCGCCAAGATCGACCCCGTCGGGCGTGGGCCGCAGGCACAGCACCTGGGCACCACTGGCGATCAGCGCGTCGGTCCTCGCGCGATCCTCGCTGTGCGTTACAACCAACGTTTCCCCTGGCTCTGCCAGCAGGCGAGCGGTCGGAGACAAGCCAAGCTGCCTGTCCAGCACTACCCGCATCGGCTGCTCGGTGGCCTCGGGCAAACGGACCGTCAGCGACGGATCGTCGGCCAGCGCTGTACCGATGCCGGTGACGATGGCCTGCGAGCGTCCACGCCAGCACTGCACGTCCGCACGCGCAGCCGGACCCGTGATCCAGCGCGATTCGCCGTCCGCCAGTGCGCTGCGCCCATCCAGGCTCTGCGCCATCTTGACCCGCACATACGGTCTGCCGGTTCGCATGCGCTTGATGAAACCCGGATTCAGCGCGGCCGCCGATGCTGCCTCCAAGCCACACTCGACGACGATACCGGCATTGCGTAAGCGCTCAATGCCGCGGCCAGCCACCTGGGGGTTCGGATCTTCCATCGCAACGACCACCCGACGCAGGCCGGCGGCAAGCAGGGCGTCCGCGCACGGCGGCGTACGGCCTTGGTGTGCACACGGCTCCAGCGTCACATAGGCGGTGGCGCCGTTGGCGCGGGAGCCTGCTTCGGCCAAGGCGTTCGCCTCGGCGTGTGGTTCGCCAGCGCGTCGATGAAAACCCGTTCCCACGCGCACGCCATGGCGCACCAGCAGGCAGCCGACCAGGGGGTTGGGAGCCGCCCCGTAGCGCCCACCCTCGGCCAGTCCGAGCGCCTCGCGCATCCAGTCGGCGTCGGTCACGGCGGATCGCTGGCCAGGCCGGCGCGCTCGAGCCGCTCTACTTCGTCGCGGAACGCGCGCAGATCCTCAAAGCTCCGGTATACGGACGCAAAGCGGACGTACGCGACCGGATCCAGCACGCTCAACTCCTCCATCAGCCACTCGCCGAGCTGGCGCGAACCGCACTCGCGCTCGCCCAGGCTTAGCAGCTTGCGCTTGATGCGCACCAGCACCGCGTCGACCTGGTCGCTGCGGACCGGTCGTTTTTCAAGTGCTCGTTCCATGCCGGCACGCAGCTTGGCCTCGTCGAATGGCACCCGTCCGCCGTCGCGCTTGACGATGCGCGGCCAGGACAGTTCCGCTTGCTCGAAGGTGGTAAAGCGAGCCTGACAGGTCAGGCACTCACGCCGCCGCCGAACCCGGTCGCCCTCCTCCGCCAGACGCGAGTCGACAACGCGGGTGTCCGACGCGGCGCAAAACGGGCAACGCACGGCGCGTGGCCTATCGGGATGCTGACAAAGGGCTTTCCGGCCCTTTTTCAAGCCAGTCTGGCGCGGCGCGGGGCCACGCCACGCCACCCAGACCCGGCCCGCAATGCGCTTGCTCTGCTGGCAAGCCATCCGTGGTTTGCCAAGCAGGCTCCCGAAAAAGCGTTCTCATCGGCCTGCTAATCGCCGTAAACCGGAAAGCGCTGACACAGTGCCAACACCTGCGCCTTGACGCGCCGCTGCACAGCCGCGGTTTCCGGATCATCGAGAATGTCGCAGATCCAGCCGGCCAGCTCGCCCATTTCTTGCCGGCCGAAGCCGCGGGTCGTGGACGCCGGTGTGCCGATGCGGATGCCGCTGGTAACGAAGGGGCTCTGCGGATCACCCGGCACAGCATTCTTGTTGACCGTGATGTTGGCCGCGCCCAGCGCCGCTTCGGCCGCCTTACCGGTCAGTCCCTTCTCGATCAGGTCGACCAGGAACAGGTGATTGTCGGTACCACCCGACACCACCTTGTAGCCGCGTCCGACGATTACCTCGGCCATGGCGCGGGCATTGTCCACCACCGCGCGCTGGTAGTCCTTGAAGTCGGGCTGCAGAGCCTCAAGAAACGAAACCGCCTTGGCCGCGATGATGTGCATCAGCGGCCCGCCCTGGCCACCGGGAAACACGGCCGAGTTCAGTTTCTTTTCAATCTCCGGATTGGCCCGGGCCAGGATCAGGCCGCCGCGAGGCCCGCGCAAGGTCTTGTGGGTCGTGGACGTGGTGACGTCGGCGATGGCTACCGGACTCGGGTACAGACCCGCCGCCACCAGCCCGGCGACATGCGCCATGTCCACGACCAGGTAGGCGCCAACGGCGTCGGCAATCGCCCGGAAGCGGTTCCAATCCATGGCGCGCGAATAGGCACTGAAACCGGCGACGACCACCTTCGGACGGCATTCGTGCGCCAGACGCTCGACCGCGTCGTAATCCACCAGGCCGGTGGCGATGTCGATGCCGTACTGCACGCCGCGGTAGATCTTGCCCGAGAAGCTGACCGACGCGCCGTGCGTCAGATGCCCGCCGTGGGCCAGGCTCATGCCCAGCAGCGTGTCGCCCGGCTCCATCAGCGCCATGAACACCGCCGCGTTGGCCTGCGAGCCCGAATGCGGCTGCACGTTGGCATAATCGGCACCGAACAGCTCGCGTGCCCGCTCGATAGCCAGCCGCTCGGCCACGTCGACGTGCTCGCAGCCACCGTAGTAGCGGCGCCCGGGGTAACCCTCGGCGTACTTGTTGGTCAGCTGCGAACCCTGCGCCGCCAGCACGCGCGGGCTGGCATAGTTCTCGGAAGCAATCAGCTCGACGTGCTGTTCCTGGCGCCGTGCCTCGGCCTGCATCGCCTGCCACAGATCGGGATCGAAATCGGCGATGGTCATGGCACGACTGAACAAGAGCATTACTCCAGAAAACGCAAGGCGGGCTGACCGCCGATCGCGATCACGATCGGCGCGGGGCGCGCAAGTTTAACAGGCCGCCGCTTGCCGCCGGCACGCTGGACCGGTCTACTAAACGCCCCATTCGCCCTTTCCAGTACTGCCCGTGAATCACGCCAACCCCGCCGACCTGGCCGATATCTTCCGGCGCGTTGATGCGAGCTGCCAGCGGCTGGAACTGGACGGCGCCCAGAGCCTGCCAGAGCCCACCACATGGGCCATTCTGCCGCGCCACGACAGTGACGACGAACTATTCGAGGAACTGTGTTTTCACATGTTCGCGGCCGGCTTTTCACGCGAAGTGGTGCGCAACAAGTGGCCTGCGACGCGCAAGGCATTCGCCGATTTCAACATCACCGAGCTGGCCGCGTGGGACGCCACGCGACTGCTGCCACTGTTAACGGACCGGGGCCTGATCCGCAACCGGCGCAAGATCGAGTCAGTCCAGCACAACGCCGAGATTGTGCAGGGGATCGCCGCGGAGCATGGCTCATTCGCTGCCTGGTTGCGTAGTTACACCCCTGACACGCTGCATCTGCTGCACCAGGAGATTGCCCGACGCTTCGCCAGCGTTGGACCCAGTGCCAGCGAGTGGTTTTTGCTGTCGTCAGGCTTCCCGTTTTACTTTCGCACCGACCACGCCGAACGCCTGTTAAAACGCCTGGGCCTGCTCCCGGCACGCGTACGCCAGGGCGACTTCAACGCCGTGATGCAAGCCCTGCACCAGGCCAGTGGCGCCAGCCACTGGCAGCTGAGCGCACAGATGTTCCGCTTTGCCAGCGGCTTTCATCTGCGCGAGGGGGTGTGTCAGGAGTTGCCTCACTGTGCGAAGTGCCCCTTGTGGGATCACTGCGCCTACTTCAATCAGGCGGGCAACCCGCCCCCCACCGGCAAAGACGCCTGAACAGTTTCAGCGGGCGAGCGGTCCCAGCAGGCCGTCAAACATCCCCGGCTCTTCGTCCGCCCCTGCGGACTGGCTGTCCGGCTCCGGCGCCGTGGCGTCAGCTGCCTGCGTACCTTCGACCGTTTCGTACTGGCGCGCTTCTTCGGTTTCGACAAATCTCGCCAGATCACGTCGACCGGGCTGTTTCTTGTCCCCGCCGCGCGCGCCGCGAAACAGGCGCGCCAGTCGGCTGTCCGATTGCTCGATATCGGCCGGCACGTCCACCGTGGTACGGGTTTTTGCGATCAAGAGGTTTTTCTCGCGGGCGTCGGCTACAGGCACCACATCACCCTCCACCCGAACCAGGCGGTCCGCGCCAAATTGCAGGGATACCGTACGTTGGACCCGGCTGTGGTAGCCCTTGCGCTCGGTGTAGACGTAGTCCCAGCGGTCGTCCGTGAACGGATCGCGCAACTGCGGCGTGCCCAGCAGCAGGCGAACCTGCTCCCGATCCATCCCCAGTTGCAGGCGCGCCAACATTGTGGCGTCCACCACATTACCCTGGCGAATGTCCATGCGGTAGGGAGAGAGCAGCGGAATCCATGGCCGGGCGTCGGCCGCGTCCGGCTGACGCCCGGCGCAGCCACTCATCAACACGATCAGGACCAAGGCCGTTAGCGAGCGAAACATAGGCAAGCAATTCCAGGCGGGGCGCAGGCGTTTGGCCCAACGGCGGCCAAACGTGATGGATGGCGGCTAGTCTACAATGGGCTACCATGCCCAGGCGGAAAGGCTGGCGACGGATTCGTCCAGAACGTCTGGCACGCGCCCCGTTGTGATGCTTTCGCCCAAGCCGCCAGAGAACGCCCATGGCCAACAGTACCGCCCTGCGCGACGCCGGACTCAAGGTCACCACGCCGCGCCTGCGCATCCTGGAATTCCTGGAAAAAAGCGACCAGCGGCACGTCACCGCCGAGGATGTATACCGGGCCCTGCTCGACAGCAGCGAGGAAGTTGGCCTGGCCACCATTTACCGCGTGCTCACCCAGTTCGAGCAGGCCGGCCTAGTGGTTCGGCACCACTTCGAGAGCGAACGTTCGGTCTTCGAGCTTGGCACCGGCACCGGACCCTGCCACCACGATCACCTGGTATGCGAACGCTGCGGGGCGGTACTGGAGTTCCGCGACGACACCATTGAGGCCGCGCAGCAGCGCATCGCGGCGGAGCGCGGCTTCAAAGTGACCGACCACAGCCTGTACATCCATGGTGTGTGCGCTACCTGCCAGCGCTTGAACGCCGAGCGGGGGCGCTGAAACGGATCGGCAGTTACATCCGCCTATCCGGATGACGCCCCAGCCGCGCCCGGCACCTCATCCAGGCGCAGCATCACGGCGATCTCATCGCAGCGATTGAACTTGTAGCACTTGACGCACACTTGCCAGACCTTCTCCGGCAGGCTGTCCTTGTCCACCACCTCAAAGCCCAGGCGGGCGAAGAACCCCGGCACGTAGGTCAGCGCCATCAGGCGTTTCAGGCCCAGCTCGCGCGCCTGCCGGATCAGGGCTTGCGTCACCTGCTCGCCCATGCCGCGGCGCTGGAACATCGGCGCCACGGCCAGACTCCGCACCTCACCCAAATCCGGCCCCATGATTTCCAGGGCGCCCACGCCAGCCAGGGTGACGTCCTGCTCCGCCACCACGAAATCGCGCACGTGACGGACCAGGTTCTCCTGGGTGCGCGGCAGCAGGTTGCCTGCCGCGGCCTGCTCGCGCAGCAAGGCATGAATCGCCGGTACATCGGTCATCCGGCCAGCCCGTAAGATAAGTCCTGGCTCAGCCATCACTCACACTCGCTGGGCCGCCGTCAACATCTCGGCGGCGTGGGCACGGGTGCGTTCGGTGATGGTGACACCGCCCAGCATGCGCGCTATTTCGTCGACCCGCGCGCTCGCCGGCAGCTGTTCCACCGCGGTAACGGTACCGACCCGGTCCGCGTGTTTGCTCACCCGCAGGTGATTCCGGGCCAGCGCCGCCACCTGCGGCAAATGGGTGATGCACAGCACCTGCCGCTGCCCGCCGAGCGCGCGCAGCAGGCGCCCAACCGTCTCTGCCACGGCGCCGCCGATACCGACGTCCACCTCGTCGAAAACCAGTGTCGGTACTTCGCCCTGAGCCAGGGTGACGGTATGGATCCCCAGACTGATGCGTGACAGCTCGCCACCGGAAGCCACCCGCGCCAGCGGCCGGGGTTCATCGCCGGCATTGGCGCGGATTCGAAACTCCACACTTTCGGCACCAGCAACACTGCCACCGCCAGAATCCAGCGGCAGCAACAGCACTTCGAAGCTCGCCCCGGGCATACCCAGTCCGTTGATGCAATCGGTCACCTCGGGCGCCAAGCGCTCAGCGGCCGCGCCGCGTGCCTCGGTCAATGCTGCCGCGACCGCCTGATAGTGCTCCCATGCGGCGCGCTTGGCTTGCTCCAGGGAAGCGCGGCCTGGACCCTCATCATCCAGCAGATCGAGCTCAGCCCGCAGACGCTGGTGCAGCGCAGCGAGTTCCATCGGCGGCACCTGATGCTTGCGTGCCAGCGCCATGGCGGCCCCTACGCGGTCCTCCAGCCAGCGCGCTCGCGCCGGGTCGATATCCATGGCATCCAGGTAATGCCGCAGCGCCGATGACGCCTCGCCAAGCTGCACCAGCGCGTCGTCCAGCGGCGTGACGATCTCGCTCAGGCGTTCGTCATACCCACACAATTTGCCGAGCTGTGCCGAGGCCTGAGCCAGCAACGCGTAGGCGTTGGGGCTGTCCTCGTCCAGCGCACGCAGCGCCGCCGCCCCACCCTCGGCCAGAGCCTGCGCATGGCCGGCTCGCCGTTGCTCGGCGTCCAATTGCGGCCATTCGTCGGGCGCCAGCGCCAGCGCGTCCAGCTCTTGCAGCTGATAGCGCAGCAGGTCAAGCCGTTCCGCACGCCCGGCGCTGGCCTCGGCCGCGGCATCAAGCGCCTGACTGGCCAGTTGCCACGCTTCATGGGCAGCCGCCACGTCGGCCAGCAACGGCTCGGTACCCGCGTAGCGATCGAGCAGCGCACGCTGTGCCTGCGGGCGCAGCAATGCCTGGTAAGCGTGCTGGCCATGAATATCCACCAGCTGCTGACCAAGCTCGCGTAGCAGCCCCGCCGCCACTGGCCGGCCATTCACGTAGGAGCGGGAACGCCCGTCCGCCCGCACAGTGCGTCGCACAATACAGTCACTGCCATCGGCCAGGTCATTCGCCTGCAACCAGGCCTGTGCCGCCGCCACGGTGGCGACGTCGAACGCCGCCGTGACATCGGCCTGCTCGCAGCCGGCGCGAATCACGTCTACCCCCGCCCGCTCGCCCAGCGAGAGCAGTAACGCGTCAACTACGAGGGATTTGCCGGCACCGGTCTCGCCGGTCACGGCGGTGAAGCCGGTATCGAACTCGAGTTCCGCCGCCTCAACGATGGCGAAGTTGGAGATACGTAACCCGACCAACACCGTCAGCCACCCCAGTGCAGCTTGGTGCGCAGCAAGTCGAAGTATTGGTAACCCACAGGATGGATCAGGCGCTGTGGTTGCTCCCGGGCCGATATCCGCACTCGATCGCCAATCTCCAGCGTGATGCTGTGTTGGCCGTCGCATACCACACGCGCCTTGGACCAGTTATCGCGGGTCAACTCGATTTCAACCGCCTGATTAGCGCCCAGCACCACCGGCCGGATCGCCAGCGTGTGCTGACAAATGGGTACCACGACCAAGGCCCGCAAGTCCGGATACAGAATTGGCCCCCCCGCCGACAGGGCATACGCGGTAGACCCGGTAGGGGTCGCAACGATCACCCCGTCGGCGCGCTGACGGTTCAGCAAGCGGCCGCCGGCACGGGTCTCGAACTCGATCATCGTCAGGCTGTCCCATTTGTGCAGCACCAGCTCATTCAGAGCCGTTGTGCTGCGCAGGAGTTCGTCGCCCCGGCGGATCTCCACGTCCAACAGCAGCCTTTCCTCGGCGAAGAACTCCCCCTGCAAAACAGCAGGCAGAACCTGAAACGTGTCGTCGGGCGACACGTCGGCCAGAAACCCCAGACGGCCAAGATTGATACACAGCAGGGGAATATCGAGCTTCGCGACAATGCGGCTGGCCGCCAGCAGCGTGCCGTCGCCGCCCAGCACGATGCCCAGATCCGCGCCATCGAGCGCCAGGCGGTCGCGCAACGCGGCATCCTGGGAAGGTCCCCAATGCGGGAAAATTTGCCCGCTGCCGACAGTGCAACCCAACTGCGGAAGCACCTCACGCAGACGATCGGCAAGTTGTCGCACCACGGCGTCGTCACGGTGCCACAGCAGGGCGGGACGACTGAACACGAGTGGCATGGGGACCCTCAAGCGTGGGGCGGAACGCGCGCGACTCTAGCACGCGCGCGCCGCGCTCCCGACACATCCAGCGGCGCAGGGAGCGAGTGCCGGCCAGCGACTCCAGGGACTGGAATGCCAGAGCGCCGCGTCATGTGTTTATAGTATGGGCAGACCACTTGTTGTGTCGGCAAACCTGGGTTCGCCGTGCCTGCGTCCAGAAATACCTCCGCTGATGACCTGAACGACCGTACCCTGGCCTTGCTCAAGGGACTGGTGGAGCATTACGTCGTCGACGGGCGACCGGTCGGCTCCAAAACCCTGGCGCGCGACCTGGGGCTTGGCCTGAGTTCGGCGACACTGCGCAACATCATGGCCGACCTGGAGCGGCTGGGCCTGATCTGCGCGCCGCATACCTCCGCCGGTCGGGTGCCGACCGCCAAGGGCCTGCGCGTGTTCATCGACAACCTGATCAAGGTCAGACCGATAGACCGCGCCGAAGAAGGCAAGTTACGACGGGGCCTGGGCGACGGCAGCCACCCCGACGGGCTGGTCGAGGCGGCCAGCAAACTGCTGGCCGAGCTCAGCCAGCAGGCCGGTGTGGTGCTGCTGCCACGGCGCCAGGTGGCTTGCTTGCGCCAGGTGGATTTCGTCACCCTGTCCGAGGGACGGTTGCTGGTGATCCTGGTGACCGATGACGGCCGCGTCCACAACTGGGTGGTGGAGCACCCTCACGACTACGGCGAATCTGAACTGACGCGGGCCGCGAACTACCTGAACGAGAACTTCGTCGGCCACACGCTGGCGCAGATGCGCAGCGCCATAGTCCGCGAACTACAGCGGGCGCAGGCCGAGGTTGGCGCCGTGATGGCGACCATGGTCGAACTCGCGAACCGCCTGATTCCACCGCCGACTGACGGCGCGCCAAGCGGCGATTACCTGATCCGTGGCGAGTCCAATTTGCTCGCCAACGTCAATCCGGCAGCGGACTTGAGCAAGTTACAGGCGCTGTTTCGGGCTTTTGGCGAAAAACGCGAGCTGCTGCACCTGCTCGATCAATGCTTGCAAGGTCAGGGTGTGCAGATATTTCTGGGCGCCGAATCGGGTTACCAGTTTCTGGGTGACTACAGCCTGGTCACCGCGCCCTACCAGATGGACGGCCAGATCGTGGGCGCACTCGGCGTCATCGGCCCCTCGCGCATGCCCTACGAGCGCGTAGTCGCGGTGGTGGATGTGACGGCCCGTCTGCTCGGGGCGGCCTTGAATCGTCGGCTGCCGGCCCCAAGCTGATTGCTGCCTGCTTGCCGGGCTTGCTGCCGGCCCGTGACGCGCGCCGGCCACCTTAACTTTCTGAGAGCTGTCGATGAACGACCAAACCGATTCGTCCGACGCCGATCCGGCCAACGGCGATACCGACCGGACCCCGGAACCGCCAGGCGGCGTCGAGGAAACCCTGGAGCAAGCGCAGGCGCGCGCGGACCAGGCACGTGACCAGATGCTGCGCGCCCACGCCGATATCGAGAACCTTCGCCGACGTTACGAGCGCGAGGTACAAAACGCCTCGCGCTACGGCACGGAAATGCTCATTACCGAACTGCTGCCAGTCAAGGACAGCCTGCAAGAGGCCCTCAAGGCAGCGGCGGTCGATAATCTCGACGCGGCCACGGCGCTTGGCAAAATCATCGAAGGCACGCGCCTGACGCTAGACATCCTGGACAAGGCCCTGGCCAAATCCGGCCTGAGCGAAGTCCACCCCCAGGGCGAGCCATTCAATCCCGAGCTGCACCAGGCCTTGAGCCTGGCCGACGCGGCCGAGCTGCCGTCCAACCACGTCGTACACGTTGTACAGACCGGTTACCGGCTGCACGATCGACTGGTACGCCCGGCAATGGTGGTGGTTTCAAGGTAAGCGCTTGAAATCGCGGCACACCGACTCCACCTAGACGAACAAGCCGCCAACCCCTTCTACGGAGCAAGTACATGGGCAAAATCATCGGTATCGATCTTGGTACCACCAACTCCTGCGTTGCCGTCATGGAGGGCGGTAAGGCGCGTGTGATCGAGAACGCCGAGGGTGACCGCACCACGCCGTCCATCGTCGCTTTCACCAAGGACGACGAGGTACTGGTCGGCCAGTCGGCCAAGCGCCAGGCGGTCACCAACCCGCACAACACGCTGTACGCGGTAAAACGCCTGATCGGCCGGCGCTTCGACGACGCGGTGGTCAAGAAAGACATCGGCATGGTGCCGTACAAGATCATCAAAGCCGACAACAACGACGCCTGGGTCGAGGTCGACGGCAAAAAAATGGCGCCGCCGGAAATTTCCGCCCGCGTGCTGCAGAAAATGAAAAAAACCGCCGAGGATTACCTGGGCGAGTCGGTCACCGAGGCGGTCATCACCGTGCCGGCCTACTTCAACGACTCCCAGCGCCAGGCCACCAAGGACGCCGGCCGCATCGCCGGCCTCGAGGTCCTCCGCATCATCAACGAACCCACCG
>CAZZHF010000084.1:0-10572 GCA_964653545.1 uncultured Gammaproteobacteria bacterium
CGACAGGAGGACTGACCATGCCCAGCGACGAGAAGTCACCAGTCGATCCGGTTCGGCGCGGCGTCGTCCTGGGCGTCGGCGGCGGACTGATCGGCGCGAGTGTCGGCGGCGGCGTGCCGGGCACGGCGCGGGCGGCTGCCGAGCCTTGGCACCGCGAGGCAGACGTGCTGGTGGTGGGCAGCGGCGCGGCCGGCTTCAGCGCGGCCCTGTTTGCACGGGAGGGCGGCGCGGACGTGCTGATGCTGGAGAAAGGCCCGGTGGCCGGCGGTACCACAATCCGCTCTGGCGGCGTGCATTACATCCCGAATAACCGGTTTCTGCGCGCGGCGGGCATTGCCGACCCGCGTGAGGATTTCCTGCGCCTTGCCGTGCGCATGAGTTACCCGGATCGCTACCGGCCAGAGGCCGCTCGTTTCGGGGCTGGCGAGCGTGAATACGTTCTGCTGGAGACATTCTATGACCAGGCGGCGCCGACAGTGGATCGCCTGACCGAGCTTGGCGTCGTCGATTATTTGCCGTTTATCGACTACGACGACCGGCCGTTCCCGGACAACTACGCGGAGCTAGCCGAGAACCGTGCCCCGCGTGGCCGCGGCATCGTGTGCCGGCCCAAGCAGCAGCGCGAGGGCAGGTTTTATTACCGCAATGGCGGCGGGGTAGGCGTAGACCTGATCGAGCTTTTTCAGGTGGCGGCGGCTGAGCGCTCGATTCCGGTTCTTACCCGTCACGCGGTGGCGGGACTGGTGCAGGACGTCGCCGGCGGGGTCGTTGGCGTGGTGTGCGAACACCGCGGAAAACGGCTGCGCATCGGTGCCCGCCAGGGTGTGGTGTTTGCGAGCGGAGGTTTCATACACGATCCGCAATTGCGCGTCCGCCACCTGCTGGGCCCGGTCTATGGTGGTTGCGCCGCGCCTACCAACCGGGGCGATTTTCTGCGCCTGTCGGGCGGTGCCGGCGCGGCGCTGGGCAATCTGCAACACGGCTGGTGGATGGAAGTGCTGCTCGAAGAAACTCTGACCAGTTCCGACGCGCCGACCGGGGTGTGGGTGATCCCTGGTGACAGTAGCCTGTCGGTGAATCTGGCCGGCGAGCGCTATGTGAACGAGAAAAACCACCCTGGCAGCCGCCCGCGGGCGCATTTCGCCTGGGACGAGGTGAGTGGCGACTACCCGCAGCGCATCACGCTGATGATCTGGGACACGCGCACCGTGCAGCACCGCGGCGGGGTGATGGGTGTGCAGCAGGCGGATGCGCCGCTGCCGGGCCATGTCATTTCCGGTGCTAATTGGGAGGCGCTAGCGACCGCCATTGCGGCGCGGCTCGAAAAGCTCGCGCCGACGATCGGTCAGGTAGGTTTGTCGCCGGAGTTTGCAAAAAGGATCCAGGCCACCGTGGCGCGATACAACGATTTCGCCCGCCGCGGCGTGGATGACGATTTCCAGCGTGGCGCGGCGGCGGCCGACATCGCCTGGAACTATTTCGGCAATCTGCCGGTGCTACCCAGCGACTATCCGAATCCGACCATGCACCCGCTGGCGCCGCAGGGGCCGTACTTCGCCGCGCTGCTGGTGGCCGGCGCCATTGACAGTAAGGGCGGACCGCTGGTCAGTGCGCAAGCGCAAGTGCTAAGCAGTGACGGTGCGCCGATCAGCGGCCTGTACGGGGCCGGTAACTGCATCGCCAGCCCGACTGGCAGTGCCTACTGGGGCGGTGGTGGCACCATCGGCCCGGCAGTCGTGTTCGGTCAGATTGCCGGCAGCGCCGCAGCGAAGGCCCCGGTGCGGGTGATCTGATGGTTCGCTGCCGGATGGTGTCGGCTGCGTTGCTGGGTTTGCTCGTTATAGGCCCGACGCACGCTGGAGACACCAGCCTGGCCCGCGATGTGCAGCCGGTGTTCGACCGCCAGTGCGTGGCCTGCCACCTGTACGAATCGGCCCAAGGCGGACTGATCCTGGAAGCTGGCGAGGCCCATGCGGCGACTGTGGGCGTGCCGAGCAGCGAAGCGAAACTGCCGCGCGTGGCGCCGGGCAATCCTGACGGCAGCTACCTGGTGCACAAACTGCGCGGTACGCACCTGTCGGTGGGCGGTAACGGCGCGCAGATGCCCTTCAATGCCGACACCGGCAGTGGCGGTCTGCCCAGCGATGAATTGCGACTTATCGAGGCTTGGGTTCGCGCGGGGGCCCCCGATAACTGAGGCGATTGACATTCGGCGCCGCCAGCGACCCGGCTTTACGCGGGCTTGATCTTTTCCACCGAAACCCGCACGCCACGGTCAGTGCTTGGTCCGGGACTGCCGTTGAACAGGTAGTAGCGCAGTTGTTCGTAGCCGCCGGCCAGATGTAGCGGCTTGGGCTGGCCGATCAACAGGCGGTCGTAGACCTTCCAGTCCTTGAACTGGGGGTTCTCCCAGAAATACACCACCACTTGCATCGGGGCCACGGTGGGCGAGGTGCGCAGCATGATCTCGAAATCCGAGAAATCGTTGTACACGCGTACCTGTTCGCCGTCTTTCATGCCGAGCCTGGCGGCGGTCTTGTCGTTGACGTGCATGACCGGCTGGGCACGGTGCAGGCGCATCAGCTCCGGCACGTTCAGGTGCAGCGAATGAATGCTGTGGCGCGGATGGCCACCGGTGATGACGAAGGGATGATCACCGCCAATTTTGGGCGGCTCCTTGTGCACGGGCAGCGCTTCGCCGGCTTCGATGTACCAGGGATGGTCCAGGAAGAACTGGGCACGGCGCGAGTAGGTGGGGTAGGTGATCTTTTTGTCGCGGTGCCAGGCCAGGCTGAAAAACGGCTTGTCGGGCGAATAGTCGTTTGCCACCAGGTGTTTCATGAAGCCGGTGCCAAAGCTCACTTGTTGCAGCCTGCCGGCCTTGCGGAAATTCTCCAACGTGGTGCCCTTGGGCAGGATGCTGGTGGCTTCCGCCACAGCCAGCATCTCGGTGAGTGCCTGTTCCTGGGTGACCACTTTGCCGCCCATGGTGTAGCGCGACCACAGATCGCCATAGACACGCCGCTGACCGAAGTGATCGCCGTAGGATTCGAGTCCACGCGCGGCGGCAATTTCACCGACCCGTTTCAGAATCGCTCCGTAGATCTCCCATTCCGGCTCGCACTCGCCAGGCGGGTTGACGGCTTTTTCGATGAAGGCGAAGCGCGGATTGGCGGTGATGGACACGGTCATGTCCATTTTTTCGTAGTACCAGGCCGCCGGCAGGATGATGTCGCAGTACAGCGCCGAGGCTGACATGCGCGGCTCAATGGCGAACATCATCTTCAGCTTCGGGAACAGGTGCTTGGGCAACAGCTGGGCGCCGGAGCGATTGCGCCGCACCGGGTTGCTGGAGGTGATCATCATCACCCGTGGATGTTTGCCCGGTGCCGGACGCAGATGGTGCGGCTGCCACCAGCCCTGTTCGGTCGCCTCACTCAAATACTCGCCGAAGGTTTTCTTCAGCGTCGGATCCTGCCAGGCCTTGTTGTCGTAGGCCTCTTTGTAGCCGCAGTGGTTGTAGAGGAACATCGCCGGTGGCACCAGCCCCATGGCGGTGGTCATTTCCTTGGCCAGGGCCACGCCGATCAGTTCTTCGGTGATTTCCGGGTCTTCGGCCCGCAGCTTGGTAGCGAGCGCCTGTTCCATCTGCGCGAAGGCGACCAGGCCGCCCTCGGCGACGGTTTTTTCCATCACCATCATCAGTTCGATATGGTCGGCCGGCATGGCCCAGGTGTTCCAGCCGGTGCCCGGCTTGCCCCAGTTGCCGGACAGGGCCATGGCCAGCATCAGCGCGCGTTCGCCAAGATCGCCGTGGTAGGTCTTGGCTGAACTGAAGCCGATGTAGGAGCAGGTGCGCTTGGTGGCGACTTTCTTGGCCAGCATGCGAGTCAGGCTGGGGTGCGCCCCCGATTGCTGCTGCACTTGCTCGGGGGTGTGGTTGGCGTCCATCTGTGCCTTCAAAAGGGCATACACGGTGGTGACAGCGACCTTCTCGCCGCTCGCAAGCGTGACCTCGAATTGGCCGTCCAGAGCCGGTTCGCCGTCGAACAGCAGTGTGGCGCGCGGCGCCTTGGCGATCGCGCTGGCCTTGAGGTCATACAGGTACAGCTGATCCTCACGACCGCCGCCGTCCACGTCGGTCTGGCGCAGATAGCGGCCGTTATCGGCACGCACCAGCAGCGGCAGATCGGTCTGTTCCTTCACGAAAGCCTCGTCCACCAGGCCGTCGGCCATGATCACTTGGCAAATGCCCAGCCAGAATGCCGCGTCGCAGCCCTGGTCGACGGGCACGTGATAGTCGGCGGTGATGGAGGTCGGGTTGTAGTCGGGTGAGATGGAGACGATTTCCGTGCCGTTGTACCGGGCTTCCGTCAGGAAGTGGTAGATGGCCGGCATGGTGTACGACCAGTTCGAGTAGGTAAGAAAAATCAGCTCGGCATCGAACAGGTTGTCGGCGCTGTAGCCGGTATGCATCTTGCCGATGGTGTCGAAAATGCCCTTGTAGAAATCGCCGATCAGCACGTTCAGGTCCGGCAACACACCACCGAGGACCGAATTCATGCGCTGGGCACCGGCCCAGGAAACCGTGCCGGCATGTTCGTGTGGTGGATCCAGCAGGAAGCCGTCGGAGCCCATTTCTTCCAGACCGTCGACGATGGCGCTGGCGATGTCGGTCAGCGCATCGTCCCAGCTGATGCGCTCCCATTTGGCCGAGCCGCGCTCGCCGATCCGCCGCAGTGGGTACTTGATGCGATGGTCGCCGTACAGGTTGGCGTGGAAGGAACAGCCTTTCTGGCAACCCAGCGGGTTGTAGTCCGGGTAATTTTCGTTGGAGGCCGGGTTTCGGGCGGCCTGTTCCTCGCGCCAGACCATGCCGTCCTTTACATACACATGGAACGAGCAGCAGCCGGGTAGGCAGGCGTTGGTGTGGGAACCCCAGGAGACCTTGTCCCAGTTCCATATCTGTCGGTACAGGTCTTCAGTGCCGCCGTATTGAACCGACTTTTCCGCCGCCATCACGCTTTTCACGTAGCTGCCGGACAGCACGCCGCCCAACTGGGTTAGCGACAAGGCCACCGCGGTGCCGCCGCTCGCTTGCAGGAATTTGCGCCGGGCGGGATTGGCGATCGTCGTGGTTTCGGGCTTGCCCATTACGATGCTCCAGGAAAAGATGTCTTTTTGGATATCGGTGCCACGCTCAGGCTGGTGGCTGTGGGCCGGCGTGCGGATTGCCAAGATACGTGCAGTCGGCGCCGACGAAACGCGACACGGCATCGATCAACACGTCATAAGGCTCCGCCTCGTCGGTCTCGGCCAGCGCCACGCGCAGGCCAGGGAGCCAGCGCGCCAGATGCCGTTCCAGAAAATCGATCTGGCCGCGTCTGAGGTCGTCCGCGCTGTCGGGCGCCCCGGCTTCCAGGAACGTGAGGTAGTGCATGAACTCAAGTTCCATCAGCAGGTGGTCCGGTCGCTCGCGGGCGCCGCCGGTGGAAAAATCCAGACCGAAAAAGCGGTAGAAGCGCAGCAGTTCCTCCCACAGTTGCTGTTCGGGAGGTGAGCCCTCGTGGCGCTGTTCGAGGATGGAAACCTGCGGCCGACCGCCCACCGCGTCGAACAGCGCGGTGTAGGTGCGACCCAGCTCGCGCGCCTCGATCAGTGGTGGCCCCATGAAGGTGTAGCGATAGGGCAGTGCACCGGCTGCCAGCGCCAGCGCCTGGTATATCTGGCCGCTTTCGAGTGCCGCCGCCAGCTCTCCTTGCGGGAAACGCAGCGCTTCGGCAAACAGGCCATAAATGCGGCTGCGTGCGGCAGCTTCGGAATCGGCCGCGACTTCAAGAACTTCCGGTGCGGCCTCGGCAGGCGCGCTCACGTGGCCACCGGAACCAATACGAAATCGCCCGAGAAGGACTTGCGCCCGGCCCGTTCGCGGTTGCCACCGTCCCAGACGCCGAAGGCCAGTTTGGTGGGAGTCCCAGGCTGGAACTGGGCATGCGTGTTGCCGATGTCGAGCGGGCGTTGCAGCACCACATGCCAGCGGCCGCTCTGGTACAGGGATCTGGACACCAGCCCGGCGTCCTTGCCGGAGCGCCGCTCGGAGGTGCCGTAACCCTCGGCCACCACGTCGAACGGTTGCTCGGCCTTGTCGGCTTTCCAGTACCAGGCGTTGACCGGCTCACCGGGGCTGCCCATGGTGACGGCACTGGCCTTGGCGGTCAGGGGGAACATCACCGCCACGCCATCCACGAACTGATCAAGGTCGGCAATCGTGTCGTGCTGTTCGCTGGCCCAGGACAGGCGCAGCGCGATCACCGTGCCGTTGTGCAGGCCGGCCGCGGTCAATCCGTGGATGACGCCGTGGTCCGTGCTCTGGGCGATGAACGGCGAGATGGCTTCGATCGCCGGGTTGTTCTTGAGTGGCGTGGGGACCATCGGGAAGTCCTGCGCGGCGGCCTGCTGCCAGACGGCGTTGGCAGGATCGAGCAGGGCGGCGGCATCCGCCGCGACGCGCTTGATTTCCATTACATCGCCTCCTGCAGCGGGTCGTTGCTGAAGCCCTTGAAGCGATCCCAGAAGTTGCGTCCGATCAGCAGGTCCATGACCTCGGACGGTTCGCCGTTCTGGCGCTTGGTGCGTTCAGCCTTGAGTTTGCCGATGACATCGACCACGCCGGGGCCGAACAGCTCGATCAGCACGCCGGCCTCGATACGGCCCTCGTCGGTGATGGAGCCGTCGTCGGCAAACGCCTTGGTGGAGTCAAACGGCGGGATGTAGAACACGTTCGGCTCGGTGCCGAACTCCGGGTGCAGCGGCATGGCCACCTTGTGCACGTAAATGAGCTTGTACAGGTCGCTGTCCTGCTCGTCCAGGTAGCCGAAGATGCGCGTGCGGCCGGGGCACTGGCGGTCGCAGGCCGGGGCAATGCCCTGTTCGACCCGGGGGTAGCACATGACGCATTTTTCGGACTTCTGCGACACCGGGTTGAAGTAGATGGCCTTGTAGGGGCAGGCCTCCACGCACAGGCGGTCGCCATTGCAGCGCTCCTGGTCGAGTACCACGATGCCGTCTTCCTCGCGCTTGTACAGCGCGTTATGGGTACAGGCTTTCAGGCACGGCGCGTCGTCGCAGTGATAGCACTTGCGCGGCAGATAGAAGTAATAGCCGTTGGGCCAGTCGCCGCCGCCTTCGTCCTCGTCCCAGTTGTAGCCCCACTTGGGGTCGTCGCCGGACAGCGCGGCGCTGGGTTTCAGGTGGGTCTTGTTGCCCTTGCCGCCGTAGTAGACATCGGCATGGTTGAACTTGAAGTTGTCGCCGACGTCGCTGAAGGTGGTCAGCTTGCCGGGTGTGGGCGTTTTTTCGGTATCCGCCGCGTAGCCACCGCCCATCTTTTCGTAGTCGCGCGGATAGCCGGCACCCGGATAGGTGGTGACGTTCATCCAGCGCATGTGCTCGGTGCCTTCGCGCGTGGTCCACAGGCTTTTGCAGGCAACGGTACAGGTCTGGCAACCCATGCACTTGTTCAGGTCGATGATGTTGCCGACCTGACGCGTGTGGCGCAGCAGTTCTTCCTTTGAGGCGCCGCGTTTTGCAAAAGCCATGGTTTTATCCCCTGTAAAAAATAAGGACTAACGGGTATCAGGCAGATTCAGGCAGGGGTGATTTTTTCGATTTCCACCCGCACGCCGCGATCCGTGCTGGGGCCGGGACTGCCGTTGTAGAGGTAGTAGCGCAGTTGCTCGTAACCACCGGCCAGGTGCAGCGGCTTGGGCATGCCGACCAGCGCCCGGTCGTAGACCTTCCAGTCCGGGAACTGGTAAGCCTCCCAGAAGTAGATCACTGCCTGATTGGGCGCCACCGTGGGTGAGGTACGCACCATGATGGTGAAGTCGGACATGTCGTTGTAGGCATGCACCATCTCGCCGTCAGCGATGCCGCGGGATTCGGCCATCTTGTCGTTCATGTGCATCACCGGCTGGGCGCGGTGCATGCGCATCATCTGCGGCGAGGCGTGGTGGATGGAGTGCACGCTGTGGCGAGGATGGCCGCCGGTCAGCACGAACGGGTAATCGCCGCCGATCTTGGGCGGTTCTTTGTGCGTCGGCAGTGCCTCGCCGGCTTCGATATACCAGGGGTGGTCGATGTAGAACTGCGCGCGGCGGGTGTAGGTGGGGTAGGCCGTCTTGTTGTCGACGTGCCAGCGCAGGCTGAAGAAGGGTTTCTTGGCGTCGTACTCGTTGGCGACCACGTGTTTCATGAAGCCATGCCCGTAACCCTGCTGGGGCAGCATGCCGGCCTTGCGGAAGCTCTCACGCGTGGTGTCGGGCGGGAAGATGCCGGTGGCGGCGCCGATCTTGACCATCTCCTCCACCACCTGCTCCTGGGTTTGCAGGTGGCCCTGCATGGTGTAGCGGCCCCACAGGGCATCGTAGCGCTTGCTGCGACCGAGGCCATCGACGTAGGTCGTCAGCCCGCGCTCGGTGGCGATCTGCCCGATGCGCTTGGCCAGCGCGGCCAGAATCTCCCACTCGTTGCGCGACTCGCCCTGCGGTTCGACCGCTTTCTCGATGAAGGCGAAGCGCGGGTTGTTGGTGATGGAGACCGTGATGTCCTCTTTTTCGTAGTACCAGGCCGCCGGCAGCACGATGTCGCAGAGCATGGCCGACGAGGACATGCGCGGGTCGATGGCGAACATCATCTTCAGCTTTGGGAACAGGTGCTTGGGGTACTGAATGGCGGCGCTGCGCACGCGACGGATCGGGTTGCTGGCCGTCAGCATCATCACGCGCGGGATTTTGTCCGGCGCCGGGCGGATCTGCTCGGGCTTCCACCAGCCTTTGTCGAGCGCTTCATCCAGGTAGCTGCTGAAATTGCGCTTCAGGGCCGGGTCGCCCCAGGCCATGTTGTCGTACAGCTCCTTGTAGCCGGCGTGGTAATAGAGGAAAAACACCGGCGGCGAGGCGCCCAGTTCGGTGGTCATGGCCTTGATGACTTCGACCGAAATCAGCTCCTCGGTGATTTCCGGGTCAGCTTGCTTCAGCTGCGCGGCCAGGGCCTGCTCCATGGCGCCAAACTGCTCGAGTCCGCCCTGGTCGATGGGTTTTTCGAGCAGCATCAGCAGCTCGACGTGATCGCCGGGAAATGCCCAGCAGTTCCAGCCGGTTCCCGGCTTGCCCCAGTTGCCGGTCAGGCCCATGGCCATGATCAGCGCCCGTTCGGCCAGGTCGCCGTGGTAGATCTTGGCGGTGGTGAAGCCGATGTACGAGCAGGTGCGCTTGGTGGCGACTTTTTTCGCCAGTTTGCGGATCAGGCTGGCGTGGCAGCCGGATTTTTCCTGGGTCTTCTCGGGCGTGTATTCGGCGTCCAGGTGTGCCTTGACCTGGGCATAGACGGGCGTGACCTTGACCTCGTTGCCGTCTGCCAGCTTGACCGTGTACACGCCGCTCAGGGCCGGGTCGCCGGCAAAGGCCAGCGTGCCGCGCGGCGCCTTGGCGATGGCGCCGGCCTTGCTGTCGTACACGTAAAGCTGGTCCTCGCGACCGCTGCCCTCCACGTCGATCTGGCGCAGGAAACGGCCGCTGTCAGCGCGCACCAGCAGCGGCAGGTCGGTCTGCTCCTTGACGAAGGCCTGATCAACCCAACCCTCGGCCATGATGACCTGGCTGATGCCAAGCCAGAACGCCGCATCACAGCCCTGTTTGATCGGCACGTGGTAATCGGCAGTGATGGAGGTCGGGTTGTAGTCGGGCGCGATCGAGACGATTTCGGTGCCGTTGTAGCGGGCTTCGGTCAGGAAGTGGTACACCGACGGCATGGTGTAGGACCAGTTCGAGCAGGTCAGGAAGATCAGCTCGGCGTCGAACAGGTTGTCCGCGCTGTAACCCAGGTGCTGCTTGCCGACAACGTCGAAGGTGCCTTTCAGGAAATCGCCGATCAGGATGTTCAGATCCGGGCTGGCCCCGCCGAGCATGGACGTGAAGCGGTGTGAGCCGGCCCAGCCGACCGTACCGAGGTGCGCGTGGGGTGGATCAAGCAGGAAGCCATCGCCGCCCTGTTCCTCCAGGGCATCGACAATGGAACCGGCCACCTCGGTCAACGCCTCGTCCCATGAAATCCGCTCCCACTTGCCGCCGCCGCGCTCGCCGACCCGGCGCAGCGGAAACTTGATGCGCTCGTCGCCGTACAGGTTGGCGTGAAACGAGCAGCCCTTCTGGCAGCCAAGCGGGTTGTAGTCTGGGTAGTTGGGGTTGCTGGCGTCGTTCTTGGCGGCTTGTTCCTCGCGCCAGACCATGCCGTCCTTGACGTAGACATGGAACGAACAGCAGCCGGGAAGACACACATTGGTGTGCGAGCCCCAGGTGACCTTGTCCCAGTTCCAGATTTGCCGGTACAGGTCCTCGGTGCTGCGGTAGGCGATTGACTTCTCGGCGGCAAACGCCGATCGCACGAAGCTCGGCGACACGGTGGGCGCGAGCTGGTTCAGGGACAGGACCAGTGCCGCGCCGCCGGTGCCTTTCAGAAAGCCGCGACGAGAAACGGAAAGTTCGGGAGCCGGATTCTCGACCACCAACCCTG
>CAZZHF010000085.1:0-10513 GCA_964653545.1 uncultured Gammaproteobacteria bacterium
TTGTCGAAGAACGCCGTGTCGTACTCGTCGGCTTCGACCACGAACGGCCCGCTGCCGAGCCGTGCGGACACGCCGAAGTTCTGCGGCACGCCACCGATCAGAAAGCCGGGATCGAGCCCGGCGTGTTCGAGGATCCAGGCCAGCAGCGACGCCGTGGTGGTCTTGCCGTGCGTGCCGGCCACCGCCAGCACGTGCCGGCCGCGCAGCACCTGCTCGCCCAGCCACTGCGGGCCGGACGTGTAGGGCAAGTCATTGGCCAGGATGTGCTCGACCAGCGCGTTGCCGCGCGACAGCGCATTGCCGATCACGCACAGGTCCGGCGGACCGGCAAGCTGCGCCGGGTCGTAGCCCTCCTGCCAGGCGATGTGGGCCTGATCCAGCTGCTCGCGCATCGGCGAGTAGACGCCGGCATCGCAACCGCTCACGCGGTGGCCGAGCGCCGTGGCGAGCTGCGCCAGACCACCCATGAAGGTGCCGCCGATTCCCAGGATGTGCACGTGCATCACAGCAGTCCGAACAGGGTGCCCAGCCCGTACCAGGCCACCAGGAAAAAGCCCATGTTGACCAGCACGCTGGCCGGCACGGGGATGTCGAGCGCCTGCCGCAGGATGTGCACCGACACCGCGAAGCTCCAGCCGACCAGCAGCAGGATCAGCAAGCCTAGGCCGTTGCGCGGCCGGGCGAGCGCCGTCAGCGGCAGCGACAGGAGGTTGAACGCCACGCCGGCCAGCACCAGCGCCGTCAGCGTCTGCACGTAACGGGCGGGCTGCCGGCGCACCCACAGCACGGCGTAGACCAGGCCCGCCAGCAGCGTGGCTTCGGCCGGGCCGTACAGCAGCGCGCGCTCAGCCGGGATGGCGAAGGCGGCCAGCGCGCTGCCGAGCAGCGCATACGGCACCAGCGCCAGCAGCAACAGCGTGGGGGAATGCGGCACGTCCTGCGGGCCACGCCGCAGGCGCAGCAAATCGCCCACCAGCGCGAGCAGCGCCCGCCAGGGCGTGCTCACTGCCCGCCGCAGTGCTTGCGGATGGCCTGCTCCAGCTCGCGCTGCTTTTGCAGCCGCAGCTCGCCCGTGTACCAGTTGCCGGCTTCGTCGCGAACGCGTTGGGCGGCGCGCATGGAATCGAGCTGGCGCCGGGCGGCGGCGCATTCCTGCGCGCGCTGCTTGTGCTCGGCGTCGGCCTTGGCTTTTTCTTCCTGCGCCTTGGCGCGCTCCTCGGCGGCGGCCTCACGCTGGGCGCGAATGGCGTCCAGCTTCGCGCTGGCTTCCTCGGGCGACAGGTCGCTGGGCGGTGGCGGCTCGACGATCTTCTCGGCGCCGCCGGCGGGCGGGCGATCCCCGTAGTGCGTGCGGCCCTGGGCATCGGTCCAGCGGTAGATGTCGGCCGCGGCGCACGCGCCGCTCATCAGCAAAGCCAGGGCCACGAGCCAGCGGGGATGCGTACGGTTCACGGGACGAGGTCCACCTTGATGACGATGCGCCGCGCGCTGCGGCTGTTGCGGGCGGTAGACGCTAGCACGTGGTCCCGGCTTTCGCCGGAGGTGGTGAGCTCCCCGGCCAGCTCCAGCCACTGCCCGAGCCGGCCGCGCAGCTGCGTCTGCGCCCCCTGAAACGCCACCACGTCGCCCGACGCCAGCTGCTGCGCCCGCGGGCTGACGTCAAGCGTCACGCCGCTGGCATCGAGCCGCGCCAGCACGTCAAAGCCGGTGCTCACCTCGCGGTATTCGGTGCAGGCCTGGCGCCGGCCGTAATCGTCCTCGCACACGCTGTCGAAGGGCGCGATCAGTCCCACCGCGATGCGCGCAGGGCGGCCTTCAAGCGCCAGCACGGTCTGCTCGGCGCTGTCACGCTGGGCGCCCGCGGCATCCGCGCCGTACACACCGATGCCACGGTAGCGGACCTCGGCGCCGCTGCCGGCGTCCGGCGGGCTCGCGATCACCCGCGAGTGGCCGTCGTCCACATCGGCCGACACGCCACCGGTGCCGAGGCGGTCCTCGGCGAACTGCTGCTGGCGCACCGTGATGCGCAGCTGCCGCGGCGCGCGGTCGAGCTCGGCAATCACGGCGGAAAGCTGTTCGAGCCGCGTCGGCTCCACGTTCAGGATCAGCGTGTAACCGTCGCCGGTCACGCTCTCGTGGGCGGCAAGCAGCGGCTGCAACACGGGCGCGAGCTCGGCCGCGGGGCGCTGTTGCAACGCGATGGTGGTGATTTGGGGACGCGCCTTTGCCGGCAGCGGGGCGCACACACACCACAGCAAGCCAATCGACAGGCAGGCCCGCAGCCCCAGGTGGCGCATCACAGGCTCAGCCGGCGCAGGTCCGGGTCGGGCGCGCTCGCCAGCCACAGCGCCTCGAAGCGCTGGTCAAGGTCCCGCGCCCGGGGCGGCTGATCGAGGCTGGCCTGGCCCGACAGGCGCTCGGCCTGCGGGCGAAACAGAAAGCCGCGACGATCGACCGTCAGCCAGGCTTCGCCGAGCTGCGCGTCCTCATCCGCCAGGCGGTGCACGGTGACGGTGCTGGTCAGGCGGCGGGCAAGATCCCACAGCGGCCGACCCAGGTCATCCCGCGCCAGCTCGGGCGGCAGCAGCATCTCAAGCCGCGCGTGCCGGCTGCCGACCAGCAACCCGCGCAAGGCCGCCACCACGGCCGCGTCGGTCAGGTAACGCAGGTCCACCCGCTGCGGCACAATGCGCACCCGACCGCCGGCGCGCGCCAGCAGGCGCAGCGCAGCCGCGCCGAAGTCGGCTGCGCCGTGCAGGGCCAGCACGGCACGGGGGTCGTCGTTGGTCATCTGCGCAATGGTCACGATGGCGGCTCAACTGTCCGTTCCGTGCGGCCGATAGTACGGCTGGAATTCCTTATCGACGCGGCGCGGTTATGCTTGACCGCGGGTACCCAAGGGGGCCGAGAACAGTCCATGCGGTGGCTGATTGTCATTCTGACGCTGCTGGCTGGCCCGGCGCAGGCCGAGCTGTTCATGTACCGCACGCCCGGTGGCCACACCGTGTTCAGCGATCGGGTGATGACCCGGCCCGGATACGTGCCGGCCAACCATGCCGCCCGCCGCGGCCCTCGCAAGTACACAGGGCCGACGCTGATCACGCCCGCGCCGCGGGGCGCCGCCGTGGTCATCGGGCCCGGCCGTCAGGCGGTCGAGCGGCTCATCGAGCGCCTCGCCCCGCAGTACGCGCTGGACCCGGCGCTGGTGAAGCAGGTCGTAGCGGCCGAGTCGGCCTTCAACAGCAACGCCCGCTCGCCGAAAAACGCGCAGGGCCTGATGCAGCTGATCCCGGCCACGGCCGAGCGCTTTGGCGTGAGCAACCCCTGGGATGCAGAGCAGAACCTGCGCGGCGGCATGGCCTACCTGAGCTGGCTGCTCGGCCAGTTCCGTGGCGACGTGCGCCTGGCGCTGGCCGGCTACAATGCCGGCGAAGGCGCCGTGGCACGCCACGGTGGCTTGCCGCCGTACGCCGAAACCCGCAACTACGTGGCCGGCATCATCAGCCGCTACGGCAAGACCGAGCATCCCTACACGGTGGTGGCGCGCTGAGCGACGCGGCGGTCTGCCGGCCCGGTACCGGGCAGCGCCCCCCCGACTGCCTCCACGAGCACGCAGGAGTTCCCATGCCAAGGATTGGCGAGTACGCCCGTTACCTGATCGCGACCGCCATGCTGTGCAATGGCATCCTGGGTCTGTATCTGGGCGGCTATTGGGTGTGGCTGGGGCTGGCCGGCTTCGTCAGCCTGGCGCTGCTGGATTTCACCGCCGGCGCCGACCACAGCCTGCGCGGCGGGGCCGGCAAGTGGTTCTACAACGGCGTGTTGTACCTGCAACTGCCGCTGATGGTGACGCTGTGGGTATTGTTCGCGCTGCACATCCGCGCCGATGATCTCGGCCTGTTCAACATGCTTGGCGCCTTGATTGCGGTGGCGTTCCTGAGCGCGCTGGGCGGCCTTCCCTCAGCCCACGAACTGATGCACCGCAAGCATCCGCTGGAAATCGCCTATTGCAGCCTGTACCTGACGGTGTTCGGCCTGCCGATGAACGACCTTAACCACGTGCACGGCCACCATCCGTTCGTCGGCACGGCGGCGGACTCCGACACTCCAATACGCGGGGAGTCGGTATACGGCTTTGTCAGGCGCTCGATTGTTCACGGCACCCGTATCGCGTACCAGATCGAAAAAAATCGCCTGGCCAAAAGCGGGCATTCCGTATTCTGGTGGCGCAGTCGTGTGGTTTGGGCGGTGCTAAGCGTCAGCGCCTGGGTCGGTCTGTTCTTGTGGCTGGCGGGGCCGCTCGGTCTGCCCTGGCTGCTGGCGACCTGGGCGGTGTGTTTTCTGATTCTGGGCGGCTTCAATTACACGCAGCACTACGGCCTGGTACGCGAGCCGGGCACAGCGCTGCTGCCGCACCATTCGTGGAACCACCTGAACACCTTCAGCCGTGCGGTGTCGTTCGAGATTTCCACGCACGCCGAACATCACCTCGACCCCGACAAGCACTATGAGTTGCTGCGGCCCTACCCCGAGGCGCCGCAGATGCCGAGCATCGTGGCCTGCTTTCTGGCGTCGTTCATACCGCCGCTGTGGGAACGGGTGATCGCCAAACCGCGGCTCAGTGACTGGGATCGACGCTACGCCAGCGGGCAGGAGCAGGAGTTGGCCATGGCTGCCAACATCCACGCCGGCTGGCCGCGCTGGCTGGACAGCGCACCGACCAGCTGAGGCTTGGCGAACCAGCGGTTCTTCAGTCGCGAAACGCCCGACGTATCCGGCAGCTGGAACCGGGTGCTCTGACCTGGCGCCGACGGTGCAAGCGGCCCATCCGGGCCGAAAAGCGCCTGCGGCCTGATTGGCCTGGCCCAATCCAAGAGCACTTGGCAGTCTAGCGTGACAGAAACCCGCCGGTATTGGACCCTGGACCAATAACGGCTCTCGCTGTCCACGCGACCTGTGGCTTGCCAGAGATACACCACAGCGCTGCCTTCCATGAATGCGGGTCCAGACCCCCTGTCGGGACTCCTTCTGCCCGCACTAACCGAGCCGTTCCGGGCAAAATCGCCTGGACGACATCGCAAGGCGCCTCGGTACCGGCGGGTCAGGCGTTGGGCGCGCTAACCGGCGCCTATTCGGCCCAGGTCAAAAACTCCTGAACGGCCATCCGCTCGGTACGGTACCGATTGACCGGCGCGTCGGGATCGCCATAGCCAATCGACATGCCGCACACCAGGTCGTGGTTTTCGGGCGCCAAGACGTGCTCCGCCACAATCCGCGGATACATGGCGAGCGCGAACTGGGGACAGGTTTCCAGGCCATTGCCACGCGCCGCGAGCATGACGTTCTGTAGAAACATGCCCATGTCGACCCAGGACCCCCGCGCCATGGCCCGGTCGATGTAAAAGAACAGGCCCAATGGCGCGCCGAAAAAATCGAAATTATTGAGCATCGCCTTTTGCCGGGCCGCTTTGTCGTCGATGCTGACCCCGAGCGCCCCATATAACTGCATACCGCAGCGCCAGCGCCGGCCCTTGTAGGGTTCGACGAACTTGTCCGGGTAATAGTCGTAGTGGGCGCTCGGCGGCCCACCGCCGGCCACGTGACTCAGGATTCCAGCGCTGATGCGCCGCTTGACCGCTCCGGTCACGGCCAGCACTTGCCATGGCTGCGTGTTGGTGCCCGACGGCGCCCAGCGCGCCGCCTCGAGCACCTGTTCCAAGGTTTCTCTGGTAACCGGCTTATCAAGGTAGGCGCGTACCGAGATTCGATCCCGCATCGCTGCAATGACGTCCAATGTTGAGCTCCTTGGCGGGTGTCCAGGTTCGTGCACGATCCAGCCGCCACGTTAATCCGTGCGCGGGTGCGGTTAGTATCCCCGCATCTGGAATCTGCTCGAAACCCTGATCCCTTGCTCCCAAGGAGACCACCACGTGAATCGACTGGCTGAAAAAGTTGCCCTCATCACCGGCGCCGGCGGCGGAATCGGCGCCGCCGCTGCACGCCGCTTCGCCGCGCAGGGCGCACGCGTGTTACTTGTTGATCTGGACGAAACGGCCCTGCAAGAGGTGGCGAAAAGCACCGACGCGATGAGTTACTGCGTCGCCGACGTGTCCCAAGCGGAGCAGATGGCAGCCTGTGTGGAGGCGGCTGTGCAGCGCTACGGCGGGCTTGATATCGCCGTTTTAAATGCCGGGATCGAGGGCGAGGTAAGGCCCATAAGCGATTACGACATCGCCACTTTCGACCGGGTCATGGCGGTCAACGTACGGGGCGTGTGGCTGGGCCTCAAATACTGCATCCCGCACATCGCCAGGCGTGGCGGCGGCAGTATCGTCATCACCTCGTCGGTCGCCGGCCTGAGCGGGGCCGATAATATGTCGGCCTATTGTGCAAGCAAACACGCTGTGGTCGGACTTATGCGCACCGCTGCAGGCGAATGTGCCCCAATGAATATCCGGGTCAACACAGTCAATCCGGCGCCGATCGAAACACGCATGATGCGTTCGCTCGAAACCGGTTTTCTGCCGGACCAGCCGGACGCCGCCAAAGCCTTCATCACCCAGCGCATCCCCATGCAGCGCTACGGCACGCCCGAGGAGGTCGCCGATCTGATGCTGTTCCTGGCTGGCGACGAGAGTCCCTACTGCACCGGGGGGACTTACACCGTGGATGGGGGCATGTTCTGTCGCTGAGAGGTCCGGGTTTGTTGGGCCGAGCAGCCGCCGATCCTGCGAGGGGCTGAGCGCCGGCTCAGCGGCTTAGGTTGCTTGAGTCGAGAAACTTGTCGTAGTGCACGTCGCGGTCGGTCACGCCGGCGGCGGCAAGCACTGACAGGGCGGCGTCGATCATCGGCGGTGGACCACACAGATAGCCATGGCGGCTGGCAAGCTGCGGCACATGCGGGGCGGTTAGAAATTCCGTCACCAGTCCGCGGGCGCCGGTCCAGCCGCTGTCCGGCGGCTCATGCGAGAGCACCGGCAGGAACTGAAACGGCGCGGCCCAGCGACCGCCAATCGCCTCAATCGCATCCAGCTTGTACAGATCGCCCTGGGTACGGGCGCCAAACAGGAACACTGCATCGCGCGCCACCCCGGCGCGGGCGGCTTCTTCAAGTAGCGCCAGCACCGGCGCAAGGCCGCTGCCGCCGGCCACCAGCAGCAGTGGCGCCGGCGCCGGCCGCAACCAGAAATCACCGCCCGGCCCGGTTACTTCCAGCATCTGGCCAACCCGCGATTCGGCAAACAGCCAGGTAGTGAACTGCCCGCCCGGGGTCAAGCGTACAAAGAAACTCAGCGCCCGATCACCGCCCGGCGTCGGCGCCGCGGCGAACGAATACTCACGCGCGCGATCGATTTGCGCAGGCCGCAGAGCCGCATACTGACCAGCCGCATACTCCAGCGGCTGGTCGATCTGCAGGCGCAACTCGACGATGTCGTGGGTGAGCGGAATCTGCGCTGTGATACGACCCTGGCAGGTCGTCTGCTGGAAATGTGGACGCCGACTGTCAACGTCCACTTCCAGCGTGATTTCCTCGCCCGGCGCCACCTTGGCCTGACAGGCAAGGATATAGCCAGCCTTGAGTTCCTCGGCGCTCAGTACATAAGAGAAGTCACGGATCGCCTTGACCTTGCCGCTCAGCAGCCGACTGCGGCACGCCGTGCAGGTCCCTACCTTACAACTGTGGGGAAAATCGACGCCGGCCTCCAGCGCCGCCTGCAGCACGCTCTGGCTGGCCGGCACCTCGATATCGACACCCAGCGGCTCGATGCGTAAACGGCCCGGCTCCTTGGAGCCGCGCTTGAACAACCCGAACATTCGCACTTCCTTTGCTGTGCACCAAGCCGCCCGGATGGGCCAGCGATCAGCCCAAGCCGGCATCCGGCGGTGATGTTGCCTAATCCCTGTCTCGGGCGGCACACCTGCGGCTCGAGCGCCCGGCAATCAAAAAACGAAACGGCCCCAGCATCCCCACGGACGCCGGAGCCGTGCCGGCCGGGGGCGACCAGACCTCAGACGTTATAAATATCGACCACTGACGGGATCACATCGTTCATCAGCACAATTTTCTTGCGCGCGATAACCAGCTTTCCCTGTTCCTCACGCAACCCGTACTCGTAAGTGCCATAGAACGAATCGGTGCGCTCGTTGCGGTAAGCATTTGCCTGCCAGGTCGCCTTGACCGGCAATACGCCGTCAACGGCTTCGCCGACGCGGATGTTCGTCACCAGATGGCAAGTGCGAGGCAACGGTGTCGACGCCGACGACATGCCGGACTTGATGCGCCAGATGCGGTCTTCAAGACCATTACGGTCGTTGTAGTAGGTCAGCGAGATTTCGCTGGTCGGATCCTGCGTCAATTCATGCTCGCTGTCCCAGGCCGGCATCCAGTACTCGACATCGCTGGTGAACAAGGCCAGCCAATCGTCCCAACGCTTCTCGTCGAGCGCCGCCGCCTCCTCGAATAGCAGAGCCGAAACCTTGGAATACTGATCACTCATGGATGGTCTCTCCTAGACTTAAAGTATGGCCGTATTTTTTGGTCGGAAAAGGCGTCGGATGCTAGCGGATACGGCCGCGACTGTCCATGCTCACCAGACGGTCCAGCCGCCGTCATTGGCGATGATTTGGCCGGTCATGAAGCCCGAGGCATCGCTGGCCAGGTACAGGCACAGCCCTGCGAGTTCCTCGGGTTGGGCAGTCCGACCCATCGGCGTGCGCGCCTCGATGCCGGCCAGAAACGCTTGCAACTGCTCGGGTTGCCAGCTGCCCAACGACTCCCGGCCGAGCTGGGTACCCAGGTGCCAGCCCGGCGCGATGGCGTTGAAACGAATGCCATCAGCGGCATACTCCACCGCCGCCTGCCGGGTGAAACCGACCACCGCGCCCTTGGAAGCGGAATAGTTGGCGGCCACCGCCGGCAGTTCGGGGGTGACCCCCACCAGGGCCGCCACGGATGCCAGATTGATTACCGAACCCTTGCCGGCACGCAGCATCAGGGGCAGACAGGCCCGTGTCACCAGGAACACGCCGCGGGTGTTGACCGCGTGCAGCCGGTCCCAGTCCGCCACCGGCATCTCGTGGACGCGGGCGGTGCGGGTAGCGATGCCGGCGTTATTCACCAGGACATCGAGCCGACCACCGGCTTGCAGCGCGTGCACGAGCACATCGACCGACTCCACATTCGCCACATCCACCGCCCGCGCCTCGGCTTGCCCACCGGCCGAGGCGATCAGGTCCGCGGTTTCCCGGGCGCCGCCAAGATCAAGGTCAGCGCAGCACACGCGCGCGCCGGCCACCGCCAGCACCTGCGCAAAGACGCGGCCCAATCCACCACCCGCACCGGTGACCAGAGCCAGCCGGCCATCCAGCCGGAACATATCCAAGCTGATACTCATACGGTCTCCAAGCAACAGAAATCAGGACTCCCGGCGTCACCTAATCCGGCTCGCTTACTGGGCTGTAAAGCCGCCATCAATGGGGATGATCGAGCCGGTAATGAAACCGGCCTCGTCGGACGACAGGAAAGCCACCAGATTAGCCACCTCGGACGGTTGCGCGCCACGTCCAAGCGGCGTCATGCCGAGGGCCATCTGCAAAAACTGCGGCCCGATGCGTTCCACCATCGGCGTCAGGACCAGGCCCGGACAGATGGCGTTGGCGCGAATGCCCTGGCGCGCGTAGGTCACCGCCAAGGCGCGCGTGAGCGAAATCACCGCGCCCTTTGACGCGCTGTAAGAGTGCAGCCCAGGGCCACCGATCAGCCCACCGATGGAGGAGGTGCTGGTAATGACGCCGCCGCCACCGCGCAACATGCTCTGGATGGCGTGCTTGGCAACCAAAAATACGCCGCGGGTGTTGACCGCCTGGATGCGATCCCAGTCATCCACGCTCAGTTCGTCGCTGTTGCCGTCGTGGTCTTCGATGCCGGCGTTGTTGAACAGGATCCTCACCGGACCGTAGGCCTGCTCGGTACGCACGGCCATGGCCACCACGCTCGCCTCGTCGGTGACGTCGCACTGGCAGACAAATGCTTCACCGCCCACGGCACGGATGCTAGCCAGCGTGATTTGGTTGCCCGCCTCATCCACATCCGCCAGGCAGACACACGCCCCCTCGGCCGCCAGGCGAAGCGCCGTGGCCTGCCCCATACCGCTGGCAGCACCGGTAACGATGGCACTGCGGCCATTGAATCTGCTCTCCATGCACGCCTCCATGGAAATCGCTTTCTTCAGAACATCGGAATAATGTTCAGGTTCGTGCCGCGTGCGAACCGGCGCCCGCCGCAACCGAACAGCCGTTCAGCCCGGCCACACTATAGCCCACGCCCGACAGCGAGAAACGCCACGTCAACTGCAAAGCGCCCCGCCGCAGTACGCCTCCGGCGGGGCGGTTTGCCCATGACTCGGCGCTCGCGGGCGCGCCAACGCATGGATGCTAGATCGGCGTCACCATCAGGGTCTGGATGCGATTGGTGTCGAAGATGCACAGCTTTTCCTTGAAGCGCAGCTCACCG
>CAZZHF010000086.1:0-10283 GCA_964653545.1 uncultured Gammaproteobacteria bacterium
TGCCGTGCGCCACGTCGCAGAACGGGCAGCGGCGGGTGCACTTGTGGCCCATGATCATGAACGTTGCCGTGCCCTTGCTGAAGCACTCACCGATGTTGGGGCACGACGCTTCTTCGCACACCGTGTGCAGGGCATTCTCGCGCAGCAGGGTCTTGACGCGCTGGAAGTTGGAACTCGTGGACAGGCGCACGCGCAGCCACTCGGGCTTGCGCAGCACCTGGGCGACCGGCTCCACCTTCACGGGAATACGGGACACCTTGTCAAGACCGCGCTGGCCAAGTTTGCGGGGGGTAGTCACCAAATCGTTCCTGCTCAGAATCGCGGGTAGCCAAGTGTACTGCGCGGGGCTTAGAGTGCCGACCGCTGGACAAGGTCCGCACAAACCGTTCGACCGGAAGGAGGCTACGAATGGAATCGCTGATCGCCGCCACGGCGCTGTTTCTTGGCATGCACTGGATCGTCTCGGGCAGTCCGCTGCGCGGTGTCATCGTCGCCCGAACTGGCGAGGGTCCGTTCAAGGCCGTGTTCGCGCTGACCATAGCCGTCAGTCTGGTCTGGATGGGCATCGCTTACGCCCGCGCACCGTACCTGGAAACCTGGGGCACCGTCGAGGCGTTCAAGCCCGCAAGCTGGATACTGATGGCACTGGCGTTCGCCATGTTCGGTGCCAGCATCACGGCCAGGAATCCGACCACGCTGGGCGCGGTGCCGCCGGATCAGGTCGAGGCGCGCGGCATCGTGCGCATCACCCGCCACGCCGGACTGTTCGCGCTGGGTCTGTGGGGGCTGGCGCATTTTCCGGTCAACGGCGACTGGGCCTCGCACCTGCTGTTTGGCAGTTTCATCGTGCAGGGCCTGATCGCGCCGCTGAACCTGGATCGCAAGTACCGCAACCGCCACGGCGCGGCCTGGGAGGTGTTCGCCAAACAGACGTCCTACCTGCCATTCGTTGCCATCTGGCAGGGCCGCAACCGGCTGGTGCTGGGCGAGATCAACTGGCTGGCGGTGGCTGGCGCCCTCGGCCTGTTTGGAGTGACCTTGGCCTATCACCAGGCCTGGTTTGGCGCGTCGCCGTTCTGAAATCCCAGGGGGCGTCCATGCCCCCCGGCGGCCTGTCAGTTGCTGACGCCTTGCGCGTCGCGGGCGTCAAACACCTGCTCCAGTACCTTGATGCCGTTAATGGCGGTCGGAAAGCCGACATAAACCGCCTGTTGCGACACGGCTTCGACGATTTGTTCCCGTGTGCAGCCGATGTTCAGCGCCACGTTGGCGTGCAGCTTCAGCTCCAGCTCGGCGCCGATCGCGGTCAGCACCGCCACGTTCAGTAGCTCGCGTGTCTTGGGGTCCAGGCCCGGACGCGACAGCACGTCACCGAGGACAAATTCCATGGCCTGGCGCGCCATGTGTGGCGCGACCTTGTTCAAGGTGTTCATGACCGAGTCGGTCACGCTCGGACCCTTGGAGAACTCGGCGATCTTGTCCTGGCCCATCTTGTAGCGGACTTCGTTCACATAATCGGTGGTCATGGGGTTTCTCCTTAATTCAGTTATGGCTCTGCCTGAAAGACGCCCAAGCGGGCGCTCGACACACTGTGACACGAAGCTGGCCAGCCCGGCCAACGCCCGTGACCAGCGCGATTAGAATGCCTGTTATCCCCATTTTGGAGTGTGAGGCCGATGGCGGCGCGCCGTTTGTTTTGTCTGCTACTGGTGTGCCTGGTCGCCGGCGTTCACGCGCAGCCGGGTGCGCTGCCGCGACCGGCGTCGCTGGAGCCGGCGGTGCGGTTCTGGAGCCGGGTGTTCAGCGAGGTCGATACGCACGGCGGCCTGCTGCACGATGCGCTCAAGCGCCGCATCAGCGAAAGCATCAAACGGCATGCGTCGGCGCGACACGTGCCCAACGAGATCTTCGCGGTACGCGAGATTCCACGCACGCTCACCGCCACCTGAACGTCGTCTATGGCACCGTGCACTGGTCTGGGGAACTGGACCGCCAGCAACGCGAACGGCATGTCGAGCCGCGCCGAGCCGCCATCCGCCAACGCCTGCTGGCACTGGCGGATGGTAGCGCCGACCTGTCCGATCCGCAGGTGCGTCAGGTGCGCGCGCTGTGGCAGGGCGCAAGCGCGACCGAACTGCGGGAAGCCGCCGGCCGGGTGCGCTTTCAGCTCGGCCAGGCCGACCGCTTTGCCGCCGGCATGCGTCGCTCTGGTGCTTGGGAAGAGCACATCCGGCGCACGCTGCGCCAGTATGGTGTGCCGCAGGAAATCGGCGCCCTTCCGTACGTGGAATCGGGCTTTGATCCGACGGCCGGCTCACACGCCGGAGCGGCCGGTTTGTGGCAGTTCATGGCCAGCACCGGGCGCGAGTATCTGCGCATAGACCGTTATGTGGACGAACGCTACGACCCGCACACCGCCACCGTCGCCGCCGCTCGCCTGCTGCGGGGCAATTACGACGCACTTGGCACCTGGCCGTTGGCTCTGACGGCATACAACCATGGTCGCGGTGGCATGCGCAGGGCGGTGCAACGCATGGGCACCACCGATATCGGCACGCTGATAGAACGCTACGACGGCCCCTACTTCGGGTTTGCCTCGCGCAACTTCTACCCGACTTTCCTGGCCGCGCTCGAGTTGTCGTCGGCACCGGAAAAGCACTTCGGCCCTATCGTAAAGGCCGCCCCGGTGCAGGGCCACGTGGTCACCCTGCCGGCCTTCCTGCCCTTGCGGTCGGTCGAAAGTGGCCTGGGTATCGACCGCAGTGCCCTGCGGGTACTCAATCCGGCCCTGCGCTCGACGGTCTGGAACGAAACCCAGTTGTTGCCCAAGGGCTATGAGCTGCGCTTGCCGGCCGGCAGCGTCAACGCCGACACGCGCATTGCCCAGATCAGTCGTCGCGCGGGCCAGGCCGCCCCGCTGACGGAAACTCGCCATCTGGTGCGTCGCGGCGAGACGCTGAGCGGCATCGCCGCCCGTAATGGCATCAGTACCCGCCAGCTCGCGGCGCGTAATGGTCTCAAGCCCACCGCGCACCTGCGCATCGGCCAGGTACTGAAACTGCCACCCACCCGAACAGGGCCGGCGTTACGTCCCGAGTGATGACGACCGGCCTAACGCGCGTGCCGATGCGTGCGCATACGCAGTTTCCGGGTTGTTCCGAATTGCCGATTAGCCCGGCACTTTTGTCTTTATGTGTCGGCGGGCAAGGGGTCAGCTCGCCCGCGTGCACGGAAAACTACTCGTCGGAATGATCCGTGTCCGAGCTCGCGTCGTCGGTGATGTCGTCCCGCGCCGGGTCGCCTGTGTCGGCGGGTGAAGTTGTCTCAGGCCTTGCGGAGGAATCGTCGGTGCTCGGCTGGGCCGCCGTCTCCACGATTTCGGCTTCTGTACGTTCGATGCCGATGCGGAAGACCGCATAGCCTGGACGCACCATCTGATTCACCGCCATACCAATGACGCGCCCGCCCTGGGGCGCGATGACCTGGCCGCGGCTGTTGCTGATGGGGTCGGTCACGGCGCCCAGCGATTGCCCGGCGCTGACACTGTCTCCAAGCTGAACCGTGGCCATCAGGATGCCACCCCGACTGGCCCGTACCCAGACGGACTCGTAGTAGACCGGTTGCGGGTCGCGCCAACGCCAGGATTTCTTCACCATGCGCAGGTGGGCCATCAGGCTCCTCACTGCCTTGGCGCCGTGACGGACCTCATCGGGCTGGAGGCGCATCGGTTCCCCGGCTTCCAGCACCACCGCGGGAATACCTGCGTCGGTCGCGGCCCGACGCAGGGTGCCGATCGCGCCCTTGTCATCGAGAACCGCGGTGGCGCCAAAGCCATGAGTCAGATGAACCACCTTTTTTTTGCTCAGATCGGCACGCAGCTGGGGCAGATTGGTGCGGTGGAAGGAGCCGGTGTGCAAATCCACCAGCGCATCGCAATGCGCAATGACGCTGGTGAAGAACGAGTGGGCTATACGCGCCGCCGAACTACCGTCGACGATGCCGGGGAAATACCGGTTCAGATCGCGGCGGTCCGCCAGGTAGCGATAACTGCGCTCGAAGCCATGCAGGTTGGTGATGGGTACGACCACCAGGGTTCCGGAAAGACTCTTGGGCTTGGTTCGGTAGAACACCCGCCGGGCGATTTCCACGCCGTTGATCTCGTCGCCATGGATAGCCGCCGTGACACACAGTACCTTGCCGGGCTTACTGCCATGGGCGACCAGAACCTGAGCCGCGCTTTCGACACCCGAGTAGTGCTGATTGGCGAACCAGGACAACTGGTGCACCTCGCCGGGAGGCACTTCCGAACCGAGCAGCTTGAAAGGCTCCACAGGAGTGACAGTGGGAAAGTCCCGGGCTGGCGCCTTTTTTTTGGTTGCGGCAGGTGCCGGCGAATCGCCGACGGGTGGCAGACCGGTGTCGTTCGCCCGCGCGGGGCGGGTCTCGGCTGACGATGACCGCTTGGAAGCAGTGTCATCGTCCATGGCACCTGTTTCAGCTGCGGAGCGAGAGTTCGGCGCTGCGGTCGATTGCACCGCCGCGCGGCTGGGTTTTTCGGCTGTTGTGCCGGCCTGTGGTTTTTCCCGGGCTGGGACGGGAGTGACCACGGACGCGGTGGGCGGCTTTTGGTTGGCGGCGGAATCCGCAGGGTCAGCCGGGGTAGGGGTGACCTCTACCGGCGTGGCGGCTTGCTCCGCGGAATCTTCATCCGCTGTTTCCGTGGCGAGAGCGGCGTGGCTGAACAAGACCGCGGCAACTACAAGCGCCGCGACCGGTAACCGCCAATACGAACCCGTTCCGGGGAGGACGCGCGTTAAAAACGGCGTTGAAGTTTTTTTTACAGCGTTTGTTTCGGGCATAGCCATCGCGTTCAGTTTCAGGGTCAATCCCCTTGCCGTGTAAAAAATGGATCGGTGGTTCATGCTTCGGGCACTGGCGGGCGCGACCAATACGCGTGGTCGACTGTGCAGATCGCCTAGCCGTCCGCACGCGGTTACAGGCTTCCCACGCCAATTGCGGTGCCCCGGGACCGGGCCACGTCGCTGGCGGGCTTGGCGGATTTTGCTGGCATCACCGCTGTCATAAATACTAGCGGCGCTCTGGTCGATGATCTTGAACGCGGTGCACGATCCGCGCCGGCACAGCTTAACGCGGGCGGGTTTGCGTCACCAGCATCGGGTGGCACTCAGCGCGCCCCGCGGGTGTGTCGTGGCAGACTTATTTTGCACCCGGCTGGGCCAGCCGATCGACGCCATCTAATCTTTCCATCGCAGACCGCAGCTTAAGCAGGTGTGATTGCTCTGCCGCATCGGGAAGATTATTCCCAGGCCAAGCGTAAAAATAACAAGCAGCAAATAACTTAAAGGCAGGGTGCTCTCGAATTCTTCCGACCCGCATCTAGGGCATGCTTTGTGCTCGATCTGCGGGAACTCCTCTTGCAAGTCCTGCTCATATGCCCCAGCGATGTGCGCTGTCAGGATTTTTCTAGCCCCGTCGGCATTGTGGTGAGCTACCTGAACCTTTACTCCGCCCAAGGCATCCGAAAGCGGCCAGTTCGCCCAGATGTAGTGCTCGTTAAGAATATGGGCCGAAATCCCCTCGGCCTCGAGGCGTCCTTTCGCCAGATGCGCGTCGAGGGGATTGGTAAAGACACCCACGGTTACGAATTCTGGAACCGCGGACAATGTCATCCCCGAGTCAGCGGCATCGGCACTTTCGCTGCTCAGGCGTGCTGAGGATCAAATAAACACATGCAGGTTCTTGTCCAGCACCACCCGCTGGTCGAGCAGGATCTTGCGGTAGGCGAGCTTCCAGCCGGACGAGGTGCGGCGCAGCCGGTCTTCGCGGCAGCCGACCAGCCAGGTTTCGTCACGCTGGCGCCGATTGCGATACACCAGAAAGGTCGAGTAAGCGTCGACTTCGCCGTCGTTGTGCGACCACTCGGCATCGATATTGGTGATCAGCCGCCGGGCACTGCTTTTGGGGTCTTCGAACCAAACCAGGCCCGTGTCCATGCGTTTGACGCGCATCTCCAGCAGGCTGTAATCCTCATCGTAGATGTTGGTGCCGGCGGCAGTGCCGATGGGCTTTTGGTCCTTGCGGTAGCGTACCTCTGTCACCGGCAGCAGGTAACGAATGTCCGGCGTGAGCAGGGCCAGCCACTCGTGGAACCGTTCCTGATCCAGCAGGCGCGCTTCACGAACGAGGAAGCGCTCGATGTCGAAATGGGTATCCCGGTCCACCGGCCGGCCTGCGGAGGGGGCTGAAGTGTTTTGTGGGGCGTTCGAGGACGACATGCTCAGACACTCCGCAGCCGGGCCAGAGGTGCGGTCGCCGCCACGTTGACGTCCTTCCACGGCGTGCCGCGCATCATGCGGGCCCAGGCGCGGTAGAAGTTGCGGATGCCGGTTTCGGCCATCAGCAGTTCGCTGACGATGCCCGGCATCCCCGGACGGGCGCCCTCGTGGTCGACCCCCATACCGGTGTAGTAGTAGTCCTGCCGTGTGACATAGCCGCGGTTGGTCTGCGTACACTCCTCGAAGTTCTCGCCGTCGTCACTTTCCAGCATGCCGGCGGTGCCAAAGGTAGCAATATTGCTGCGGTGCAGAATGTCTTTCAGTTCGGCCGGCATGTCCTTTTCGACCAGCGTCCAGGTGTAGACCTCGAGCTGGCGTGGCCCGCGCGGCAGCCACACCTTGAAGGTGTTGGTGCCGTAAAGAAAACTGCAATTGGGGAAGATCGACGCGTTCCAGTGCCCGCCGTAGAAACGCGCCCGCTCCGGGCCGAGCTTGTTCACCATCACCGGCATTCGCTGTTCGATCCACTGCCCATAAGCGTCGCGCCACGCCTGCAACAGTTGCAGACCCGCCGCCGCGTGTTCGATGAAGCCAAACATGTGACCGTAGTTGGAGCCGACCTGAAAGCCGACGTCCGGCGGCAGGGCGGCGTTGCCGGCCAGCATCTGCAGCGGTCCGCCGATGACGGCCACGCCAGCGGCGTGGGTCCAGCCGAAGTGGTAGTCGTCGCCACCGAAGTTCTCGGTCGGCGTTTTCCAGTTGCAGTTCAGGATGGACTTCATCGGCGGGCCGATCAGCTCCACGCCGCCGGGCACGTCCAGGAACGTGTCCAGGTACCAGCGCATGTCGCCCAGGTAGTCCTCCAGCGACGGCGCAGCGGCATCGAAAGTGCCAAACACCAGCCCCTTGTAGGAGGCCACCTGCGCCACCGGCCGCAGGCCGAAGCGGTCCTTGTCGAGTACACCGAAGTAGCTTTCTTTTTCGAGCGGCACGCCCACTAGCGCGCCGTTTTTGTCGTAGGTCCAGCCGTGATAGCTACAGGTAAAGCGCTGCGCGTTGCCGGCGTCGGCGTGGCACACGGTATTGCCGCGATGCCGACAGGAGTTGATGAAGGCGTTGACCGAGCCGTCGTCCTGACGGATGACGATGACGGCATCCTCGCCCATGCGTGTGGTGTTGTAGTCACCCGGGTTCGGGATCAGCGATTCATGGGTCAGGAACAGCCAGGACCGGGCGAAGATGTGCTGTAGCTCCTGCTCGTAGATCGCCTCGTCCCAGAAGATACTGCGGTGCTGTAGTGCACCGTCTTCGAGAATTAACTCGTCGGGTGAACGCATGGGGCTGCTCCTGTATTGATCCGATCCTGCGCTACATTTTGTCCTAAACGGCGATATATCCGAACCGGCGTGCGGTCGGCCCAGCCCCAGGCTGTGTACGATTGTCGAATAAGGAAGGTGTCGACGGTCGCTAAACCGGGGTGCAGGGTCGCGTCTTTGCCAGCCACGTTCAGCAGGTGCCGCGATTCGAGTACACCGACTTTTTTATTACTCCTGGTGAATTTGCCGTCCTTGCGGCTATCGCACTGGCGAGGGCGCCGACCCAGAATCCACATACGCTTGAATGACCTATCCGAAAAATGTCAACAGTCGTATGGGTGTGGTATTGGGGTAACGACCTGCATGGAGAAGAGCATGAATAGGGAGGAAAACGACCTGCTCACCCAAACCGATTTGGGCATGCCCATGGGAGAGCTATTTCGCCGGTACTGGTTACCGGCGCTCACGTCAGACGAATTGCCGACGCCGGACTGCCCGCCGCTCCGCCTGCCTTTGTTGGGAGAGCGCTTACTCGCATTTCGTGACAGCGACGGTCAGGTCGGCCTTGTTGAGGAAGCGTGCCCCCACAGACAGGCATCGCTCTACTTCGGGCGCAACGAGGCTGGCGGCATCCGCTGCGCATACCACGGCTGGAAGTTCGACGTTCAGGGACGCTGCCTCGATATTCCGTCGGAACCGTCGGCGAGCGGTTTTCGCGACGCGATCCGGCTCAAATCCTATCCGACGGTCGAGCGCGGCGGCGTGATCTGGGCCTATCTCGGGGCGCCACGGCAGCAACCACCGCCACCGGAGTTCGAGTGGGCGACCCTGCCCTCGAGTCACCTGTTCGTGTCCAAACGTCTGCAGGAGTGCAACTACCTGCAGGTGATGGAAGGCGGACTGGATTCGAGTCATTTGTCCTTTCTGCACCGGGGCACCATCGGTTCCGATCCGGTCATCGGCATGGGTGGGTCAGGCACTGATTCGCGCATTCTGAAGATCATCGCCAGTGATCCGAATCCGCGTTACGAGACCGCCGAAACAGACGGTGGATTGCTCTTGGGCGCTCGCCGCATTGCGGGCCACGGACTCTACTACTGGCGCGTCACGCAGTTTCTGATGCCCTGCTTCAACATCATCGCGCCGACTGGCGACCTGTCGCTGAATGCCCAGGCCTGGGTACCTCTCGACGACCACAACTGCTGGTCATGGGCGGTTAACTACCACGTGGACAAACCCCTGTCCGAGGCCGAGCGGGAGGCCATGCGTCGCGGCGGCGGGCTGCATGTGGAGTTTGTGCCCGGCACCCATCAGGGCCGCGCCAACCGGAGCAACGACTACCTGCAGGACCGTGCAGCGCAAGGCCGCGGCGACAGCTTCACCGGCATTCCGAGCTTCGCCATGCAGGACACCGCCGTCCAGGAGAGTCAGGGACGCATCGCCGATCGGACGCTGGAGAACCTGGTGTCGAGCGACAACGGCATTATCGTGACCCGACGCTTGCTCGCCGGGGCGGCGCGCAGCAGCCTGGCGGGCGGACCGATCCCCGGGCTCGAACCCGCCAGTCAGGCGGTGCGGGCGGCGTCAATCTTTGCCGCCGAAGACCGCCTGGGCCAGGTGCCCAGGGATTCGATGCAGCCGCTGCCCCGGCACGCCAGGGCCTGGGGGGTTTGAACTCAGGCCGGCCGCGGCTGGCAACCCCGGGCCAAGCGGGCTAGCAGCCTGTCGGACTTGGGGCGGATCTACTCCGCAGGAGGGAGGGCGGGCCAAATTTCCCCGATTTTTCCTTACATGGAACCACCATGCGCGTCAAAATCGTGAAAATTTCTCCGCGTTCTCCCAGCATGCTCCCTACGATTGCCGAAGTCCGACAGGCTACTAGGCCCGGCCCACCTTGCGCCCGAAGCGGATATCGTTGAAGAACACTTCCAGCCGCTCGGTTGTGATTCGGTGCCCGAAGGTCGACCAGTACTCCCCATGGCACTGGTGCTTGCCGTTGGCGATCAGCGTCGGTGCACGCAAAATGCCGTAGCCCTTGGCGGTTTCCATGTCGCGAAAAATCTCCGCGTCCCGCGCGGTCGTGTCCTCGAAATCCTTGCGCCAGCGCGCCACGTCCAGGCCCACGTCCCCGGCGCATCGTGCGAGTACCTCCGGATCAGCAGTGTCGATGCATTCGGTCAGGTGCGCTTTTTGCGCCCGATCGAAAAAGTCCCAATGGGCGGCCTGGCCACCCTGTTTTTCCGCCGCCTTGCAGCCGCGCTGGCTGGGCATGGAATAGGGGTAGTCAAAGGTCCGGGTCATCATCAGCCGGTAGTCGATGCGCGGATCGTTCTCGACGTCATGCGCATCCTTCCAGTGCTGTCCGCATATCTCGGCTCTGGCCGCATCCTTGCTTGGAAAGATCTTGGTCATCAAGGTCGGGTCGGTCGCCAGGGGCCACGAGCGGTGCGTCACCTCGATGTCGGGCTGCGTTGCCACCAGCGCGCGCAGGCGCTGCGAGGCGTGGAAGCACCAGCAGGACATCACGTCGTGAAAGAATTCCACCTGAATTTTCGGGTCGCTGTTTGTCATTGGATTATCTCCTCCTGGTTGTTGTCCCCTAATTGCGAAGAAGCGCTGAATAAATCCATCCTGGATTTCTCGGCGCCCGCCATCGGAAAAGCGTGGTTTT
>CAZZHF010000087.1:0-10265 GCA_964653545.1 uncultured Gammaproteobacteria bacterium
CCGCGAGCTGTCGATCAACATCAAGCGGCTCATGGACCTGGGCTGCTACCGGGGCATTCGTCATCGCCGCGGCCTGCCGGTGCGCGGTCAGCGCACCCGCACCAATGCCCGCACCCGCAAGGGCCCGCGCAAGCCCATTCGCAAGTAATCGCAAGCAGGATCGCCCATGGCCAAGCCTAACAGTACGAAAACGCGCAAGCGCGTAAAGAAGAACGTGTCCGAAGGTGTCGCGCATGTGCACGCCTCCTTCAACAACACCATCGTGACGATCACGGACCGCCAAGGCAACGCCCTGGCGTGGGCCACGGCGGGCTCCTGCGGCTTCAAGGGCTCGCGCAAAAGCACGCCATTCGCGGCCCAGGTCGCCGCCGACCGGGCCGGCACCAAGGCGCAGGAATTTGGCGTCAAGAGCCTGGATGTGGTGGTCAACGGTCCCGGACCGGGTCGTGACTCCGCCGTGCGCTCCTTGAATTCCGGTGGCTTCAAGATCCTGAGCATCACCGACGTGACGCCGATGCCGCATAACGGTTGTCGGCCACCGAAGAAGCGCCGCGTCTGAGTACGGCGAGCCGTCTACGGGCAAGTCTTGCAGGATCAGGCAGCGCCGTACCGGTCGCGTTGCCGCCAGTGGCCCAGCCGCACCGTGGGTGCAGTGGAGTTGAAGCCGGGGTGAGTCAAGCGAAGCTTCTTCAGCAAGCCAGTTTTATTAGATAGTCAACGCAGCGAGCGTGTTTAACCATGCAGTCATCCGTAAACGAATTTCTAAAACCCAAGCTCGTTAAAGTCGAGCGACTCTCGCCAGTGCGCTCCAAAGTAACGCTGGAACCGCTGGAGCGGGGTTTTGGTCACACTCTGGGCAACGCCCTGCGGCGGGTGATGTTGTCGTCCCTGCCCGGCGCGGCGATCACCGAGGTGCAGATCGACGGCGCCTTGCACGAGTTCACCACGCTGGAAGGCATGCAGGAGGACGTGATTGAACTGCTGCTGAACCTCAAGGGCGTGGCGGTGCGTCTGGAGGGTCGCGATGAGGCAACCGTGCGACTGTCCAAGAAGGGCCCCTGCGTGGTCACGGCCGCGGATATCGAAGTCAGCCACGACGTGGAAGTGGTGAACAAGGACTTGTATCTGGCCACCCTGACCAAGGCGGGCAAGCTTGAGATGACGCTGACGGTCAGAGTCGGGCGTGGCTACGAGCCCGCTGTCGTGGTAGACGACGGCGATGAACTGCCGTCCATCGGCAGCCTGCGGCTGGATGCCTTGTACAGCCCGGTACGTCAGGTGAGCTACAGCGTCGAGGCGGCTCGCGTAGAGCAACGCACCGACCTGGACAAGCTGGTGATCGATATCGAGTCAAACGGTACCATCGACCCGGAGGAGGCCATTCGCCGCTCGGCGACCATCCTGTACGAGCAGCTCGCCGTGTTTGTCGAGTTGCAGGGCGGCGCTCTGCTCGGCCGTGACCGTGAGGCGGTTGGCGACATTGACCCGATTCTGGTGCGCCCGGTCGAGGACCTTGAATTGACGGTACGCTCGGCCAATTGCCTCAAAGCCGAGAACATTCATTTCATTGGCGACCTGATTCAGCGTGTTGAGGCGGATTTGCTGCGCACACCGAACCTGGGCAAGAAGTCCCTCAATGAGATCAAGGAAACCCTCGCCCGGCACGGTTTGTCGTTGGGGATGCGGCTTGAGAACTGGCCGCCGGCGGACTTGCCAACGCCAACCGAGATGGCGTCCTGACGGACCATTAAACGTAATCGCCAAGAGGTCTTTCAGACATGCGACACAGAAAAGCCGGCCGTAAGCTGGGCCGCAACAGCAGCCATCGGCTGGCAATGTTCAAGAACATGAGCACAGCGCTGGTACGGGAGGAGTTGATCCGGACCACCTTGCCCAAGGCCAAGGAGCTACGGCGGGTGATCGAGCCGCTGATTACCCGCTCGAAGGTTGACACCCTGGCGAACCGGCGCCTCGTTTTCGCCCGCCTGCGCGACAGGGATGCGGTGACCAAGCTGTTCGGGGAGATCGGGCCGCGTTATGCCAGCCGGCCCGGCGGGTATTTGCGTATTCTGAAGTGCGGCTTTCGCTCCGGCGACGTAGCGCCCATGGCGTACGTGGAACTGGTGGATCGGCCCGCCAAGGAACAGGTTGCTGCTGACTGAGCGCGCGGATCCCGCATAAACAAAAGCCGGGCCTGTCCCGGCTTTTTTATGTCCCCATGCCGGGGCAGGCGTTGGCCTGCGGGCTCCCGCGCCAACGCCAGAGAGGTGCACAGCGCGGCGGATGTTCCACGCCGTGCACCTCAGCTGATCGGTGTGCGTCAGGTGATGGCTTTCAACACGCGACGTCGCCGCTTGGCGTCAGATCAGTCCCAAGTCCTTGATCTTGCCTACCAGGCGTTCGCGGTCGTGCGGGGCCAAGTGCTGCACCGGTGGCTTCATGGGGCCGGTTTTAAGGCCAAGCGTCTCGCACCAGATCTTGATCACGGACATCAGGGACGCGTACGAGGCGGTACGGATCAGAGGGTTCATGAACTCGTCCTCATACAGGTGCCAGATCGGGCGCAGGCTCTTCCAGTCGCTGTATGCCCCCTCCCAGTTGCCGGCGCGCGCCTTGTCCACGTACGAGCGCAGCACCGAGCGCTTGCGGCCGTAAATCAGGTACGAGAACTCGGCGAACAGCACCTGCCCGCCCTCGCGCAGGTCGTCCAGATAAAAGTGCTCGGTCGGGTCCGACACGATGAAGTCGTCGCGCAACTCGCGCCGCAGCAGCAGCGATTCGCCACGGTTCAGGTTGCCCTGCTTGGTGCAGACCACGGTTTCGATATCGACCAGGCGCTTTAGCAGTTCCAGGCCCATCACCTTGCCGGATACCGGCGTGCGGTACAGGCAGATGCCCATGTCGCTGCGGTCGGTGATGTACTTGAAGAAGTTGTAGATCTCGTCGTCGCCGCGCAGCTGGGTCATCGGGTTCATCAGCTCGGCGCCGGAGAAGCCAAGCTTCTCGACGTGCTTGAGCTTGTCCAGGCAGACCTCGGCGCAGGGGTCCAGGATGATGGTCCAAAGGTCGGTCCGGCCTTTGACCGCGTCAGCGGTGATCTCGTGCAGGCGATACCACCATTCCGGGCGCATGTTCCAGGTCTCGTTGGCAAAGCCGCCGACCACCAGGCCGTTGACGCCCCAGTCAATGTAGGCCTCGATATTCTCGCGAATACCAGCCTCGTCGAGTTCGAAATCCTTTGTCAGCGGCGTGATCGGTGCGGCGTAAAAGTCGCGTACGTGGGCCTTGGCCCAGGGTTTGGCTTCGCTGCGGGTAAACGCGGGCATGGTATTTCCTCCGGGTGGGTGCTTTTGCTGCCGTCCTTGAGCCAGCGGCTGGGCGGGTCGGTAAAAGATACACTCCCTGGCCGGTTAGAATCGCTTTTTCTCAAATCACCATCCGACATGCACGACCTGCCCACCGGCGCCGACTTCTGGCTGGCGTTACTGCAAATCATTGGCATCGACATTGTCCTGTCGGGCGACAATGCCGTGGTGATCGCCCTGGCATCCCGCGGCTTGCCACCGGCACAGCGTCGCAAGGCGGTGCTGTTGGGTACCGGTGCGGCCATCGCCATGCGCGTGTTGCTGGCTCTGATGGCGGCTGCGCTCCTCAGCTATCCGGGTCTGAAGCTGGCCGGCGGCGTCCTGCTGCTGTGGATCGGTGTTGGCCTGCTGCGTCCGCAGGCCGGCGAACACGGCCACGCGGGCGTGGCCACCACGTCGCTTGGCGGTGCGGTGCGTACCATCCTGGTGGCGGATGTGGCAATGAGTCTGGACAACGTCGTGGGTATCGCCGCCGCCGCCAGGGGCAGCGCGCTGCTGTTGGTTCTGGGGCTTGCCATCAGCATCCCGCTGATTATTTTCAGCAGTGCTGTGCTCCTGCGGGTTATGGACCGCTACCCGGTGATCATTACGGCGGGCGCAGCGCTGCTGGGCTACGTTGCAGCTCAGATGATGGTGGCCGATTCGTACGTGAGCGACTGGCTGGTAACTCACCTGCCAGCCCTGCACTGGCTGGCACCGCTGCTGGGCGCCCTGCTGGTGGTGGCAGTTGGCAAGCTGCTGGCCCGGCGAATGCGAGGGCCGCTGCATGAAGTTCCGCTGTCGCCACCCGATGTACCCCGAGAGCATTGAGATATGAAAATCCTGCTGGCGGTTGACGGTTCCGAGCACGCGCTGCGCGCTGCCGAGGAGGTTGTGGCTTCGGCCGCGCGCCTGGCCCAGCCGCTTGAGGTGTTGCTGCTCAATGTGCAGCCGCCGGTCGCCTCCGGTCTGGTGCGACGTTTTTTGAGCAAGCAGGCGTTGGACGCCTACTATCGAGACGAAGCGCAGGCAGCCCTGGAATCGGTCGCAGGGGTGCTTGCCGCAGCCAAGCTGGCAGCGGATACGCACGTGGTGGTGGGCCAGGCGGCGCAAACCATCGCCGAGTTCGCCGACCGCCATGGCTGTGACCAGATTGTGATGGGTACGCGCGGGCTGGGCGGCGTCAAGGGCGCGCTGTTGGGCTCGGTGGCGAGCGAGGTGTTGCATCTCACCGCCCGGCCGGTACTGCTGGTGAAGTAGGCCATTGCCCCTAACGCACGTCGTCGCCAGATGCCCTTGCTGCGCTTGATCGAACAGGGCCGGCAGGGATAATCCGGGAAGCGATCCCTATGCGCAGAGTGCTTGCTGCGCATCCATCCGTGCCATCGCCAGCGGGGCGCCGCAGCAAGTCTCGGCCTGCGGCCGGTCGAGGTCGTACCCGTTATCCCCCGAGAATCGGAGTCACAGCCTCGCGTCTCGTCACAAGTGTTTGTGCGCTGCAGCACAACCCACCAGAAACCAAGGATCAGGCGCCACGTTCTCCAGTAGAGCGCGGGCTCCCCCCACATGGCCTTTTCCGGCGTGTGATGCCGACGGCGGGTGGCTGCCCAGCGTAGCGCATACGCTACCCAGTCCGCGCTCCGGCCAGGTTGCTGTCAGCTCCATGTGGGCGGGCGGCCAGGTGCTAAGCAACTGCTGATCTACCTCAGCCGTGTTTGACCAGGGGGAGTCCCGCGTGCCCAGGGATCCGAGGTTCTCACGGGTGCGGTGTCCTGGCTCCACCCGGCGAGCGACCAGCTACGTGTATTGAGTGTGGTTGACGACTGCCCAGCGCCGCCCGTTGGTCATTACAAGCCTGAAAATAGTCGCCGGCCTTCCTTCAGCTCGCGCCAGTGATGTCGATAAAGACTTCTAAACACCAGTGCCATGCGCTGCTGGTGTCGCGTTACGGGTTTTTAGCGTTTGGTTCTCCACTAAGGGCATCCGTGGCCGTCTCCTACGCGGCTGTTTGGGTAGTGATCATGCGATCATTCGCGTTTGAGACTGTCGCAAGCAAAGCGGGGCAAAGCGCGCGTGAATGTAGTGATGATTGGGACCGGCTACGTCGGTTTGGTTTCGGGGGCCTGCTTCGCTGATTTTGGGGCGGCGGTGACCTGCGTCGACATCGACCCTGGAAAGATACAGCGGCTAGGTCGGGGCGAAATCCCCATCTTCGAGCCCGGCCTTGAAGATCTGGTGGTGAGGAACGCTGCGGCCGGGCGTTTGACATTTACCACTGACCTGGCCGCATCGGTACAAGCGGCGGACCTGGTGTTCATTGCGGTTGGCACGCCAAGCCGCCACGGGGACGGGCATGCGGACTTGAGCTACGTCTATGCCGCGGCGCGCCAGGTGGGGGAACACCTGCGCGGTTACACCGTTATTGTTGATAAATCGACGGTACCGGTCGGTACGGCGCGGCAGGTTGGCCGTATCGTGCGCGAAGTGAACCCGGACGCCGAGTTCGATGTTGCGTCCAACCCGGAATTCCTGCGTGAGGGGGCCGCGATCGCGGACTTCATGCGCCCTGATCGCGTCGTGCTGGGGGTGCAGAGCGCACGCGCCGAGGCGCTGCTGCGGAGTTTGTATCGGCCGCTGAATCTTATCGAAACGCCGATCCTGGTCACCGGCCTTGAAACGGCCGAGTTGATCAAGTACGCCGCCAACGCGTTTCTGGCCACCAAGATCAGCTTTATCAACGAGATGGCGCAGCTATGCGAGCAGGTCGGGGGTGATGTCCACGATGTGGCGCGTGGCATGGGCCTGGACGGGCGCATAGGCCGCAAGTTCTTGCATCCGGGGCCGGGCTATGGTGGTTCGTGTTTTCCCAAGGACACGCTGGCGCTCATCCGCATGGCGCAGGAAGCTGGTGTTCCCTCGCGTATTGTCGAAGCGGTGGTCGAGGTAAACGCGGCGCAGAAGGCACGCATGGTGCTCAAGGTCCGTCAGGCGCTGGGCGCCAACGAGGCCGGCAAGACCATTGCCGTGCTTGGCCTTACCTTCAAGCCCGACACCGACGATATGCGCGAGGCCCCGGCGCTGGCGATTCTGCCGCCGCTACTGGACCGGGGTGCGCGAATCCGCGCGCATGACCCCAAAGGCGTGCACGAGGCGCGCAGCCTGCTGCCGGCCAACGTGGAGTATTGCGATGACCCTTACTCGGCGCTGGAAGGGGCCGACGCGATGGTGCTGCTCACCGAGTGGAACGAGTACCGGGGTCTGGACCTGCGGCAAATCCGCTCGCGCATGGCCGGCAATGTGGTGGTGGACCTGCGTAATGTCTACGACCCGGCGGCCATGCGCGCCGCCGGCTTTGACTATCATTGCCTGGGACGGACCGAGAGCTTGCGCAACATCTAGGGCGCCGCCGGTTTATTCGTTGACTCCCGCACGGCACGGACGCGCCGCCAAAATCGATGTCGGTAGGCCTTGGTTTTGTAAGCCACCGGAATACCACACGTTTCCGGTGACGAGCGAGCTGCGCTGTTCGTGCTCGTAAGCGACAGGCCCTCAATCGAGAAAAAGGTCCGCCAGCAAGGATTGCGATGGGTCGATGGCATAAACGTCGAAGTCGGTCACGCCGGCCAGTGCCAGCACTGCCTCGTCGATAAAGAAATTACCGGTGTACTCGTGGCTGGGACGGGTCAGGATCCAGTGCGCGGCGTCGCTGACGATGTCCGGGCGTCGACAGGTGTTGAGGTCAACGCCAGGCAACATGTCAGTTGCAGCGGTGGCAATGACCGTGCGCGGCCACAGGGCGTTGACCGCTACGCGGCGCTCCCGGAATTCCTCCGCCAGGCCGAGCACGCACAGGCTCATGCCGTACTTGCTGATGGTGTAGGCGGTATGCGGGGCCAGCCAACGCGGGTCGAGGTTAAGCGGCGGCGACAGTATGAGGACATGCGGATTCTCGGCCCGTAGCAGGTGGGGCAGGCAGGCGCGCGTGGTGGTCCAGGTACCGCGCAGGTTGACGTCGAGCATCAGGTCAAAACGTTTGACCGGCGTGTGCAGCGTGTCGGTCAGGCTGATGGCCGAGGCGTTGTTTACCAGGATGTCGATGCCGCCAAAGCGTTCGACCGCTCGGGTCACGGCCGCTTCGACCGCATCTGCATCACGCACGTCGACGGCCAGCGCCAACGCGCTGCCGCCGGCGTCTTCGATCTCTTGCGCCGCGCTGTGGATGGTCCCGGCCAACTTTGGGTGCGGCTGCACGGTCTTGGCGGCGATCACTACGTTGGCGCCGTCCTGTGCGGCGCGCAGGGCGATGGCCTTGCCGATGCCGCGGCTGGCGCCGGTGATGAACACAGTTTTTCCGAACAAACTGTCCATATGCCACCTCCTCAGGTTGTCGCGCTGCCGGGTGTTCGCTTGCCTGACCACTGTGGACCCAGGGCGGCCAGGAGGCTGCCGCCGACCACCAGTACCGCGCCGACCAGCTGCGGGCCACGCATGGGCTCGTGCAATATCCAGGTCGACAGCACTACTGCGTACAGCGGGGTCATGTTCATGAAGGCCATGGCCTCGGCCGGACCCACAGCCTTGACGCCGTAGTTCCAGGCCAGCAGCGCTCCAACGCCGACGAATACTGCCATGTAGGCCAGGCCCGCCCACACGGCCGGCGTGAGTACTGGCGCCGCCGTTTGTGCTTCCCACAGTCCCCATGGCGTCACCATGAGCAGGGCCATGCTCGACGTTATGGTCGTCACCGACAGCACCGAGCGCTCGCGCATCACGATCCGCCCGGCAACCGAATACCCCGCCCACATGAACACCCCGACCAGCATTGCCAGATCACCGACATTGAAGCGTACCGCCAGCAAGCGCTCCACACTGCCACCGGACAGAATGACGGCGATGCCCAGCAGTGAGGTCAGCCCCCCGAACCACTGCACCCGGTGCACCGTCGTGCCGAGCACGGCCCAGGCCATGACGATCGCTACCAACGGGCCGGCCGAGTTCATGAGCGCGGCATTGATGGCGTCGGTATAACGCAGGCCCAGGTAGAGCAGGCCCTGGTAGCCGGCAACCCCGGTAAAAGCCATGAAAAGCAGCAGCCAGAAGTCCTGTTTTAGCGGCGGTTCCTTGCGCGTGCCCAGGAACCGCAACAGGATCAGCAACAGCAGCAGCGACATCGCGCCGCGCAAGGTGACGATCAATCCCGGCCCTATGTGCCCGCGCAGTGCCCGCCCCACGGTCATGTTGCCGGCCCAGAACACGCACGCAAGGTTGATCCACAGGTGCGGGAGAAAACGCGCCAGGCCGGTCACGTGCACGGCCCGACGGGTGTCATGTGGACCAGAGGTCTTCCGCCCACCGTGGGGCGGCGATTCGTCCACGAAGAATGCGTTCGAAGTGCGCTGGATCCTTGATGTGGGTGATCTGGCCGTCGCGGGGAAAATGGAAGTCGTACAAACGGGACAGCCAGAAGCGCAGCGCCGCGGCGCGCAGCATCAGCGGCAGTGCGTCCGCTTCGCTGGCCACCGGCGGTCGCCCATGGGCGTACGCGCTCAGGAAGGCCCGCCCGCGTGTGTCGTCGAAAGCGCCGTCGGCGCCGACGCACCAGTCGTTCAGGCAGATCGCCACGTCGTAAAGCAGGATGTCGTTGCAGGCGGCGTAAAAGTCGATCACGCCAGTCAGGCGCTCGCCCTCGAACAGAGCGTTGTCTCGGAAAAGATCGGCATGGATGACGCCCCGCGGCAGGCGCCCATTATCAAAGGCCGCGTGAGCGGCGATCTCGGAATCGATCAGCGCCATGCTGTCCGCATCGAGCGTGCCGCGCAGTGCGTCGGCGGTGACTTGCCACCAGGCGGGCCCGCGCTCGTTGGTGCGACGCCGGTGCACATGCCGGCTGGTGCGGTGGATGCGTCCCAGCGCCTCGCCGACGGCGACGCATTGGGCGACACTGGGCGTGCTGATGGCGTGGCCGGACAGGCGTTCCACCAGGGCGGCTGGGCGCTGCGCCAGCCGCCGCAGATGGCTGCCGTCGTCGGCCATGATGGGCCGCGGGCAGGGCAGCCCGTGGTTGGCCAGCGTGACCATGAGTTCCAGAAAGTAATCGAGCTCGACCTGGGTGTGGCGCTCGAACAGCGTCAATACGAACTGTCCGCCACTGGTGGTCACGAAGTAATTGGTGTTTTCGATCCCGTCGGCGATTCCTTTCAGTTCGAGCAGCTCGCCGACCGCGTAGTCACGCAGAAACGTGGCCACCTCGGCGGGCTCGACAGGGGTGTAAACCGACACCTGAACCTCGGCTCACCAGCGCAGCAATACCCAGCGTGGTACCGGCGGTGGATTCTTTATATCGTTGATCTGCTGACTAAACTCGCCAGCCCCCGTGGGATCGACCAGATAGTAGGCAGGTCCGACTGCTGGCTTTACCTTGACCATATAAACGCGGCCACCGATCGCGTATTCCTCCACCGTGTCGGGACCGCGACGCTTGATGGTCACCTCTGGGGATGGGACATCGCCTTCCTGTGGCGCAACCTGCAACTCGGGTGGTACTTCGCTGGCGGGCGGTGGCGCTTCGCGCCTGGGCGGCTCCACCTGCATTTCGGGTGGCACTTCGCTGCCTGGCGGCGGTCCGTTTTCGGCGGCCATCGCTGCTACGGGAAGCAACAGCAAGCTGAACAGCAGCATGCAGCGCATCGATAAAACTCCTGGAACAAGCCGCGAAAAATCGGCCACAGCATAGCATCGCCGGGCCGGCTGGCTATACCAGCGGCTGAGCTAAACTGCCCCGACCGCCGCTCGCACCCCATTCCTGTTGCCATGCCTGAATCACCGCTCGTCGTCCTGGTGGACGGTTCGTCCTACCTGTTTCGCGCCTTCCACGCCATGCCGAAGGAGATGGCCAATTCCCAGGGCCAGCCGACCGGGGTG
>CAZZHF010000088.1:0-10264 GCA_964653545.1 uncultured Gammaproteobacteria bacterium
GTCAGTGTGGCGACTCTGGCCTCGATAGGCATCAGCCCGCGTAGGGCGCAATAAGCCCAGCGCATTGCGCCGTATTCAGTCGGGGCAACACACCGCGTCGGCCGACACGCTGCCCGCCCAATCAGCCGGATAAATCCCATCCGCCACCCGCGCATGAAATGTCGAATACTGCCAGTCGATCACCCTGCCGACATGGCCGTGTTTCACCGGGTTGAAGTGCAAGTAATCCATGTGCGCCGCAAAATCGTGTTCATCGCGGATTGGGTGTTCCCAGTATCGCCGTTGCCAGATGCCGTGCTCGCCACGGGCAACGCGCACCGCCGAACGCCGTTCGGTTGCCGACAAGCGCCTGGAGAAGCCGCCCTTTATCAAGCCCCAGCGGGTGGCGAACTCCGCGTCGCCGGGCGGCAGTTCGATGACACAACGCAGGTGATCGGGCAAAACCACCCAGCCGTGGATGACGAACGGATGCGCGCCCCGTGCGTCGCGTACGCTGGTCCGCAGCGAGTCGATGTGTTGCGTCAGAAGCGTGCAACCGCGCCTTCGCAGCGTGTTGACCGTAAAGAAATACGTCCCGCCGGGGTGCCAGGTGCGTCGATAGTCGGGCATGGGGTGGCCCGGCAGGAATACGGCGCAATGCGCTGCGCTTATTGCGCCCTACGCGGGCTGCAACTGGCTGCCGGCGAAAGTGGCCGGTACGTTCGAGCTGAGCGTCGTCGCCGCGGGCGGGGCCGTCATCGGCGCGGTCCTGGAGGATGCCGGCGCTCAGGCAGAAGCGTGCCCGACCGGCGCCAGGCGACCAGGCACAGCGCCAGACATAGCAGCGTCACCGGCGTTTCGCCGAAACGCGCGAACGGCGTCAGGCCCTGCTGGGGCAGCAGCTCGCCACGCAGTACGGTCGGCTCAAACGGCGCCGCGCGGGCCGTTACCCGGCCGCGGGGATCGATGATGGCGGTAAGACCCGTGTTGGTGGCGCGGGCGATGGGCCGGCCCAGTTCGCGCGCCCGCATGCGGGCGATGTCCAGGTGCTGCGGCGGGGCGATGGAGTCGCCGAACCAGGCGTCGTTGCTGATGTTGATGAGCCAGTCGGCCGCCGCTGCGGCGCGCAGTTCCTGCGGGAACAGGATCTCGTAACACACCGACGCCGCCACCCGGAACGCGCCGATCTGCAACAGCGGCTGGCCGGCGCCACCGGTCGAGAAATCCGACATCGGCACCGCCAGCAGGTCCAGCACCGGGCCGATCTGGCGCTGAAACGGCACGTACTCGCCAAACGGCACCAGGTGGCGCTTGCGGTACTCGCCGCCCGGGCCGGTCAGCTGCACCAGGGCGTTGTAGTAGCGCCCGTCCGCGTCCTCGGTTGGCATGCCGACCAGCAACGCGGCGCTGCCGGCCGCCGCCCGCAGGGCCGCGAAGTAGCCAGGATCGACCTGGCTCGGCAGCGCCGGGATGGCGTTTTCCGGCCAGATCACCGCGTCGGCGTCGAACTGGCCGCCACTCAGGCGCCGGTAGCGCGCAAGCGTCTGTTCAAAGTAGGCCGGATCCCACTTCATCTGCTGTTCGACGTTGCCCTGCACCAGGGCCACGCGCACTGGCGGTCCGGCCGGCTGCGTCCAGTCGATCCGGTTCAGTGCCAGCCCGCTGCCGAACAACGCCAACAGCAGCGCTGCAGCGGGCCAGCGTCGCCGGTGCGGGGTAAAAAACCAGGCCAGCAAGGCAGCGGCCGCCGTGAGCGCAACGCCCACCCCGGCCACGCCGACCAGTGGCGCGAAGGCACCGAGCGGGCTGTCGATCTGGCTGTAACCGGGCGCCAGCCACGGGAAACCGGTCAGCAGCCAGGAGCGTAGCCATTCGGCCAGGCCGAGCGTCCCCGGCGCCGCGAGTAAAAAGGCACCGTCACGCGTACCAAGACGTTTGGCCGCATACAGCGCCAGCGCCGGAAACAGCGCCAGGTAGGCCACCAGGGCCGCAGTGGTGATGGCCGCGCTGGCGACATCCATGTTGCCGTAGCGATAGCAGCTGACGAAGATCCAGTGCACACCGCCGCCGAACCAGGCTAGGCCGAACGCGTAACCCCGCGCCGCGGCCTGGCGCGCGCTGCCCCGCATGGCCAGAACCAACACTCCAGCCAGCGCCAGCAACGCCAGCGGCCACAGGCCAAACGGCGCATAGGCCAGCGGCATCAGCCCGCCGGCCGCGGCTGCCAGCAACAGCCCGCTGCGGGGCTTTAGCGACTGCACCGGCGTCTTAACCGTCGTCGGATTCGGACACCGACAGGTCCTGACGCCGCACCACCATCTGGTCGATGCGCGGCCCCTCGGCGGCCGCCACCTCGAACTCGAAACCCTGGTACTGGAGCCGCTCCCCGGCATCCGGCAAATGCCCGAACTGGTGCGCCACCAGGCCGCCGATGGTGTCGAACTCGGCCTCGCTGAAACTGACACCAAAATGCTCATTGAACGCCTCGATCGGCGCCAGTCCCTGCACCCGCACGCTGCCATCGGCATCCGGCTCGATGAAGGCTTCATCCTCGTCGATGTCGTACTCGTCCTCGATCTCGCCCACGATCTGTTCCAGCACGTCCTCGATGGTGACCATGCCCGCCACGCCGCCGTACTCGTCCACCACCACCGCCATGTGATTGCGGCTCTGGCGAAACTCACGCAGCAGCACGTTAAGGCGCTTGCTTTGCGGCACAAAAGCGGCCGGCCGCAACACGTCGCGCAGGTTGAACTGAACCTCCTTGCCTGGCTCCAGGTAAGCCAGCAGATCTTTCGCCAGAAGGCAGCCGACGACCTCGTCGCGGTCCTCGCCGATTACCGGGTAGCGCGAGTGACCGCTGGCCACCACCACCTGCACCATACCCTCCAGGCCATCGTCGCGGCGCATCACCACCATCTGCGAGCGCGGCACCATGACATCACGCACCTGGCGTTCGCCCATGGTGAGCACGCCCTCAATCATGCTCAAGGTGCCGGCATCCAGTACCGCTGCATCGGCGGCGTTTTTCAGATGCCGCATCAAGCGCTCGCGGTCGAACGGCTCGCCAAACAAGGCGTGGCCGATGCGCTGCAACAAACCGTAGTGGGCGTCGGTACTCACAACTGCTGGTACGGGTGGGGCAGCCCAAGTTCCGCCATGACACGGATTTCAAGCGCTTCCATGGCCAGTCGGGGCGACTGTTGGTCGTGATTGTGCCCGGCCAGATGCAACACGCCGTGAATCAGCAAATGCGCCAGGCGCTGGTCAAAGCTCATGCCGTAGTCCAGGGCCTCGGCCTGCACGACCGGCAAGCACAGGACGATGTCACCCAGCGGCCGCGGCTCGCCCGGCGGGGCCGGAAATTCGTCCGCCACGGGAAAAGACAACACATTCGGGGCGTAGTCCTTGCCTCGGTAGTCGCGGTTCAGCAGCACGGCTTCGGCCTCGTCCACCAGGCGCACCGCGAGGCTGACGTGACCCAGGCCGAGCGCCGCCAAACCGGCGGCCACCCAGGCGGTGAACACCGCGTCGGTCGGCGCCGCAACGGCACTGGCCCGATCGACATCAACTTCGATCGCCGGCGGGGGGCTCGGCTTCGCGCTCATAGGCATTGACGATACGTTCCACCAGCGGATGGCGGACCACATCGCGGGCTGTAAAAAAGTTGAAGGAAATACCCTCGACGTCCTTGAGCACGCCGAGGACATGTTTGAGCCCCGAGCGCCGATTCGGCGGCAGATCGACTTGCGTCACATCACCGGTGATCACCGCCGTGGAGCCAAAACCGAGCCGCGTCAGGAACATTTTCATCTGCTCGGGCGTGGTGTTCTGTGCCTCGTCAAGGATGATGAAGGCCTCGTTCAGCGTGCGCCCGCGCATATAGGCCAGCGGCGCAATCTCGATTACATGCCGTTCGATGAGCTTGCTCACCTTCTCGAAGGTCAGCATCTCGTACAGCGCGTCATAGATCGGTCGCAGGTAGGGGTCGACTTTTTGTGCCAGATCACCGGGCAGGAAACCGAGTTTTTCCCCCGCCTCCACCGCCGGACGCACCAGCACCAGGCGCTGTACGCGTTCTTCCAGCAGCGCCTGGACGGCGCAGGCAACCGCAAGATAGGTCTTGCCCGTGCCGGCCGGCCCGACGGCAAACACAATATTGTTCTTCTGGATGTTGTGCAGGTAGTCGGACTGGCGCTGGCCACGGGCACGCACCATCTGCCGCCGACCCACCGCAACCACCGCCGCCGACTCGGGTACCGGCTGCGCCTGTCCGGACCGGCTGGCGCGCACCAACAGGTGCACCTTGGCCGCGGACAGCTCCTCACTGCCGGCAGTTTCGTCGTACAGGGACTGCAGGGCATGTCGGGCGCCACTGACCGAGTCGGTCACGCCACTGATGGAAAACTGATGGCCGTGGCGCCGGATGGTTACGCCAAAATGACTCTCCAGCTGGCCAATGTGCTCGTCGAGCGGCCCGCACAGGCGGGCCAGGCGCGCGTTATCGCCTGGTTCGAGGGTGACTTCCGCCACCTCCGGAAGCGAATTCAAGCCAACCGTTGCCGTCACGCGGCGTGACGCGAGGCAACCAACTCGCCGCGCAGAGTATGGACAGAAACCGCGTTGATCTTCACATCCACCATCTGGCCCGCGAGCTGCTCATCGGCGGCGAAGTTTACCACCCGATTGTGACTGATCCGCCCCTGCATACGGCCCTGCCCGCGTTTGGCAGGACCTTCCACCAGCACCCGCTGGACGCTGCCCACCAGGCGCTCGACGAAGGCCTGTGACTGGTTCGCGACCAGCGCTTGCAGACGACCCAGACGCGCTTTCTTCACCTCAAGCGGCGTGTCATCCGCCAGCGCCGCCGCCGGCGTACCGGGCCGGGCGCTGTAGACGAAGCTGTACGCCTCATCGAAACCGGCCGCCTCCACCAGCGCCAGGGTGGCGGCGAAGTCCTCCTCGGATTCACCAGGAAAACCGACGATGACGTCCGTGGTCAGACTGATCCCCGGCCGCGCCTGACGTACCCGCCCGATCTTGGCCAGGTACTCGGCGACGGTATGGCCGCGCTTCATGGCCCGCAGGATGCTGTCGGAGCCGCTTTGCACCGGCAAATGCAGGTGCGCCGCCAGCTTGGGCACCTCGGCATAGGTATCGCTCAGGCGGTCGGTAAACTCGACCGGGTGTGAGGTGGTGAAGCGGATGCGGGCGATGGCGTCGATCTGCGCCACCTGCCGGATCAACTCGGCCAAGTCGGCCTGCCCCCCGCGCGGAGTTGCGCCCAAATACGCGTTGACGTTCTGCCCCAGCAAGGTCACCTCACGGGAGCCCTGTTCGGCGTGCACCGCGACTTCGGTCAAGACATCCAGCAACGGGCGGCTGAACTCCTCGCCCCGGGTGTACGGCACCACGCAAAAACTACAGTACTTCGAGCAGCCCTCCATCACCGACACGAATGCGGCCGGGCCGCGCGCCCGCGGCAGCGGCAAGCGGTCGAATTTTTCGATCTCCGGAAAACTCACGTCCACCGCGGCCCGGCGACCCTGGGCCTGGTTCAGCAATTGCGGCAGGCGATGGATAGTCTGTGGCCCGAATACCAGGTCCACATAGGGCGCCCGTTCGCGCAGGCGCTCGCCCTCCTGGCTGGCGACACAGCCACCGACACCGATAACCAGTTCCGGGCGATAGCGCTTGTAATCGTGCCACCAGGCGCCGAGCTCCGAGAACACTTTCTCCTGGGCCTTCTCGCGGATGGAGCAGGTGTTCAGCAGCAGCACGTCTGCCTCGGCGGGGTCGGCCGTGATCTCAAGCCCATGCGACTGCGCCAGCACATCGACGATGCGCTGTGAGTCGTACACGTTCATCTGGCAGCCAAAGGTCTTGAGGTGCAGTTTTCGAAGCGGATTCATGGGGCGGGGTGGCGGTCGCGTGCCGCCTGGCGGTAAAACGCAAGGCCGCCTATCATAACGGCTTTTTCTCGCCCGCCCTGGTTCTTTCCATGCAGTTCGATCGCCCCTTCGACGTCATTGTGGTCGGCGCTGGCCATGCCGGTGTCGAGGCGGCGCTGGCGGCGGCCCGGATGGGCGCCGATACGCTGCTGCTGACCCAAAGTCTTGAAAGTATCGGCCAGATGTCGTGCAACCCGGCCATCGGCGGCATCGGCAAGAGCCATCTGGTCCGCGAGATCGATGCCCTGGGCGGAGCCATGGCGCACGCTGCGGATCTGGCCGGCATCCAGTTCAGGGTGCTCAATCGCAGCAAGGGACCGGCCGTGCGCGCGACGCGCGCCCAGGCCGACCGCGCGTTATACCGGCAAGTGGTGCGCAGGCTGGTGGAAGAGCAGCCCGGGCTGAGCCTGTTCCAGCAAAGCGTAGACGACCTGATCGTCGAGGACGGCCACTGCCGCGGCGTGGTCACGCAAATGGGGCTTTCGTTTCGCGCCCGCGCCGTGGTGCTTACCACCGGCACATTCCTCGGCGGGGTTATCCACATCGGCGAGCAGCACTACGGCGGCGGGCGCGCCGGTGATGCGCCGGCCATCGCGCTGGCGCGGCGCCTGCGCGAGCTCGACCTGCCAGTCGGACGCCTGAAGACCGGTACCCCGCCGCGCCTGGACGGACGCAGCATCGACTACAGCGCGCTCAACGAGCAAGCCGGCGACACGCCGACGCCCGTGTTCTCGTTTCTTGGTAACGCGGCCGAACACCCGCGCCAGGTGAGCTGCCACATCACCTATACCAACGCGCAGACGCACGACGTAATCCGCACCAACCTGCACCGCTCGCCCATGTACTCGGGCGCCATAGAAGGCATCGGCCCGCGCTACTGCCCATCGATCGAGGACAAGGTGGTGCGATTTGCCGACAAGCAGGCGCACCAGATTTTTATCGAGCCTGAGGGCCTGGACACGCACGAGGTGTACCCGAACGGCATCTCGACCAGTCTGCCGTTTGATGTGCAGCTCGCCTTCGTGCGCGCCATCCCGGGCTTCGAACGGGTACACATCACGCGCCCCGGCTACGCCATCGAGTACGACTACGTCGACCCACGGGCGCTCAATCCGTGGCTGGAGACGCAGGCCATCGGCGACCTGTTCTTCGCCGGCCAGATCAACGGCACCACCGGCTACGAGGAAGCAGCTGCCCAGGGGCTGCTGGCGGGTCTGAATGCCGGCCGGCGCGCGCGCGGCCAGGCACCCTGGTGGCCGCGCCGCGATGAAGCCTACATTGGCGTGCTGGTCGACGACCTCACCACCCGCGGTACCGCCGAGCCGTACCGCATGTTCACCTCCCGAGCCGAGTACCGGCTATGGCTGCGCGAGGACAATGCCGACCAGCGCTTGACCGAAACCGGTCGCCGCCTGGGCCTGGTAAGTGATGCGCGCTGGGCGCGCTACAGTGCCAAGCGCGAGGCCATGACCCGCGAAACGGTCCGTCTGGGCGGCATCCTGCTGCGGCCGCAGCAGCTTGACGACGGCAGCAACGCGTTGCTCGGCGGGCCGCTCGGACGCGAAACCACGGCGCTTGAGCTGCTGCGGCGACCCGGAATCTCCTACGCCAAGCTGCACCAGCTGCCCGGTACCGGCCAGGCCGATGGCGACACCGAGGCCACCAGTCAGCTTGAAATTGACCTCAAGTACGACGGCTATCTCGCGCGCCAACGCAGCGAAGTCGAGCGCCAACAACGACAGGAACACGCCGTCCTGGCCGGCGACCTCGACTACGCCGCGATCCGCGGTCTGTCGCATGAGGTGCAACAGAAACTTGCCGCGGCCAGACCGGTGACAGTCGGTCAGGCCAGCCGCGTACCCGGCGTGACCCCGGCCGCCATCTCCCTGTTGCTGGTGCATCTGAAGCGCCGCGGCGCCGCGTCGACTCATGCCGCCTAGGGCGCCGCTCGTCGGCGACTGGTCCGCCGCCGACGCGCAACTCGATAGCGGACTCGCGACACTCAAGCTGGACCTCCCAGACACGGCTCGCCAGCGGATGATCGCCCTGCTGCAACTGCTGCGGGAGTGGAATCGCACTTTCAACCTGACCGCCGTGCACACGCCAGCGGACATGGTGACGCGCCACCTGTTGGACAGTCTGGCGGTATTGGCCTATGTGCCGCCGGGCCCACTGCTGGACGTGGGCACCGGCGCCGGTTTTCCCGGCCTGCCACTGGCACTGGCGCGGCCCGACACCCAGCACGTGCTGCTCGACAGCAACCTGAAGAAAACCCGCTTCGTTGAACACGCGGCGCTCACACTTGGCATCGGCAACGTGCAGGTGGTGCGCGCCCGGGCCGAGGAGTACCAACCCGTACCCGAGTTTCCCGTGGTCATCGCGCGGGCCTTCGCGCCGTTGCCGCGGCTGCTGCGGCTGACCTGCAAGCTGTGCGCACCCGGCGGCCGGATACTGGCCTTGAAGGGTCCGACAGTCGAGGCCGAGCTGACTGACCTGCCAGCCGGGTTCACGCTCGTGGATACCGTGACCTTGCCCAGCTTCGACGGCCCCGCCCGCCGCACCCTGGTGCTGCTCGATCGGCGGGTGGTCGGTTAAAGTGCTCGTGCCCCATCGCCCCTGAACCGCGCATGTCACGCATCATCGCAATCGCCAATCAGAAAGGTGGAGTCGGCAAAACCACCACCACCGTGAACCTGGCTGCTGGCCTGGCGCGTGCCGGGCGGCGGGTGCTGCTGATAGACCTCGATCCGCAGGGCAACGCGACCACCGGCAGCGGTATCGACAAACGCAGCGCCACGCCGGGCGTGCTCGAAGTGTTGACCGGGGAAGCGCGGCTGACACAGGCAAGGCGCACGGCCAGCGGCGGTTACGATGCGGTGCCGGCCAATGCCGACCTGACCGCCGCCAAGGTCATCTTGTTCCAGCTTGACCGGCGCGAATACCGCTTGCGCGATGCCCTGGCTCCCGTGGCCGGCGACTACGACTACATACTGATCGACTGCCCGCCGGCGCTCGATATGCTGACCGTGAACGCGCTGATCGCCGCCGGCTCGGTGCTGATCCCCATGCAATGCGAGTACTACGCCCTGGAGGGCCTTTCGGACCTGCTCGACACCATTGCCGACATCGCAACTCGGGCCAACCCGGCACTGCACGTCGAAGGCGTGCTGCGCAGCATGTTCGACCCGCGCAGCCGGCTGGCACGGGACGTGTCGGAACAGTTGCAAAGCCACTTCGGCGAACGCCTGTACCGAACCGTCATTCCGCGCAATGTGCGTCTGGCCGAAGCGCCCAGCCACGGCCTGCCAGTGTTCGACTACGACCGCAACTGCGTCGGTAGCACGGCGTTTCTTACCCTGGCTGGCGAAATGTTGCGCCGGCACACATCCACGGCGGCCGCATGACACAAAAGCGAGGACTTGGCCGGGGCCTGGAGGCGCTGCTCAGCGCCAACCAACCGCCCACTGCGCAGGAACGTCTCACGCGCTTGCCGCTGGAACAGATCGAGCGCGGTCGTTTCCAGCCCCGGCGTCATTTTGGCGAGGAGGAGCTCACGGCGCTTGCCGACTCGATCCGTGCCCAGGGCGTGGTGCAGCCGGTGCTGGTACGCCGTAGCGATGATCAGCGCTACGAGTTGATCGCCGGCGAACGACGCTGGCGGGCGGCTCAACTGGCCGGTTTGCACGAGATACCGGCCATCGTGCGCGATATTCCCGACGAAGCGGCCGCCGCGGTGGCGCTGATCGAGAACATTCAGCGTCAGGATCTGAACGCGATGGAAGAAGCCGACGCGCTCGAACGACTGACGCGTGAGTTTGGCCTCACCCACGAGCAGGTGGCTCGCGCTGTCGGTCGCTCGCGGGTGGCGGTCAGCAACCTGCTGCGCCTGCGCCAGCTGACGCCGCCGGTCAAAGCCATGTTGGAGAACCGCCAGCTTGATATGGGCCACGCCCGGGCGCTGCTGGCGTTGGATGGAAACCTCCAGCAGGAGATTGCGCAGCGCGTCGTGACCAAGGATCTGTCGGTTCGGCAGACCGAACAGCTGGTGGCGCGTCAGCTGCGGGGCGAGACAACACCATCGCCGCGGGCACAGACTGCCGATCTGCAACGCCTGGAGAAAACCCTGTCAGAACGCCTGGGCGCCAGCGTACAGATCGAACACGGCCGCCGCGGGGGACGGCTGGTGATTCACTACACCACGCTGGACGAACTCGACGGCATCCTCGGGCATATTCGCTAGCCGGCCACCGCCGAACAACTCAGCTGCGGCCGCTACGCTCGGTAATGACGACTTCCTCGACATCCTGCGCCGCCGCGGTCAACCCACGTCGACG
>CAZZHF010000089.1:0-10249 GCA_964653545.1 uncultured Gammaproteobacteria bacterium
GACGGCAACCCGTGCAAAACTCACGCCGGAGAAACGCGCGGACCACATCGCCTCGCCGGCCACAACTTCTTGTACGGCTTCCGGCCCTAGCGCCGCGCCTTCGGTGAGTGAGCTTTTGCACTGCAGCAGCTCGCCGATGCCCTCCCTAAGCGCCACCACATCCACACCGCCGTCGCCTGCCTGCGGGGTATGCACCACGCGGAAGCCCTGCTTTTCCCATAACGCGACGCAAAAAAGTTCGAAAGCCCACCCGTCGAGCGCCTGAACATCCGCAAGCGTTACTGGCGCGTCTTCAAACGCCGACGCTCCGTCTGGCGCTTCGATGTCGGCAAAGTCGGCGGCATTCAGATCGCCGGCCCCGTTCAGCATGTCCTGCGACAATTCCCGTTTCGAAAGCAGCAGTTCGTGCAATTTTTCATCGAAGGTTTTGAAATCGCCACCGACGACCATCGGGTAGTGGACATACACGTCCTTGGTTTGACCGATCCGGTAGGCGCGGTCGGTCGCCTGGTCTTCCCGGGCCGGGTTCCAGTGTCGGGTGAAGTGGATGACGTGATTGGCGGCCTGGATATTCAGGCCGAAGCCGACCGCGAGCGGCGAGAGAATGATCACCCCGAAGCCGGGACGTTCCTGAAAGTTGCGGATGCGCCGATAGCGACCATTGTCGTCGCCGGCCGAGGCGCTGGTGCTACCGTTGACGATGTCGGGGGTGAAGGCGAGGGCATCGCGGATGGCGCGCTGGAGCAGGCGCTGCAAGTCTCGGAATTCACAGAACACGATGGCTTTCTCGCCCTTGCTCCGGATGGCTTCCAGCTCAGCCATAAGCCACGCCATCTTCGGTGAGCGCAGATGCACTTCGCCAAGCGATTCGCCCGTCGACGCAGCCTGGCCCATCGGGCGTGGATCGGAACACAGGCGGCGCAGGTATTGAAGTAATCGCAAATGCGCGCCGGCCTGCGGGTGCGCGGCCCGGTACTCGCTCACGGCGTGGGCATAGTGCGCGCGCTGGAAATCCGACAGCGGCAGACTCGTTGGCGCTTCAATCTTGCGCGGCAGATCGCGCGCGACTTCTGCCTTGGTTCTGCGGAGTGTCTGTGGTGCGATCAGGCCGCGCAGTTGCTCCACTCGGGCTTTCTGAGCGTCCGTTTTCGCCTCTATGGGCCGTCGGTACAGAGTACCGAACTCCTTGAGTGACCCGAGCAGGCCGGGCTGTATGAAGTCGAATAGATTCCACAGATCGGTGAGGCTGTTTTCTACCGGCGTTCCGGTACAAGCGATTTTGAAACGCGCGTTCTGTTTCTTGGCAGACCGGGCCATCATGGCGTTTGGGTTTTTGATCTTCTGCGCCTCGTCGCACACCATCACCGACCAAGGCACCTGGGCAAGCGGTAGCTCGAAATCACGCAGCGTCTCGTATGTGGTCAGGACTACCCGATGGTTGCCCAGCCAGCCTGGTCGCAGCAGCTGGACGATGCCGGCCGCCGTAAGCTCCTGGTCGAGTGCTGCCCTCGGCTGGCGATGGGCGGCAAGGCTGGAACCGTAAAGCGTCAGCGCCGGGAAAGTACCGGGCACAAAGAACTTGTCCATTTCTTCGCGCCAGTTGTCGAGCAGGGCAACCGGGGCTACCACCAGAATGGGGTCAAGGCCTGGTTTCGTTTCCAGAAGCTCGGCTATAAAGGCAAGCAGTTGCAGGGTTTTACCAAGCCCCATATCGTCCGCCAACAGCGCGCCCCGGCAGTTTGTGGGCGCTTGCGACCACAGCCCCTGAAGCCACGCCAGGCCCTTCTCCTGATGAGCCTTGAGGGGAGGCGACTGTTTCAGACTGCCGGGCAGTTTCGGGGGTAATTCACCGACATCGCGCAGCGCCGCACGGCGCTCCTCGTAGTCCAGTTCCTCGATGTTGGGCTTGATTACGAGGCCGCTGCGTTGGGTGGCCGGACCCCGTGGTGTGGTGTGGCGTTCCGGGTCGAAGCGGTGGGCGGTAACATCCGCCATCGCCTCCCCGAGTGTGCTGAGCGCCGCCTCGGCTTCCGGAAGCGAAATCGGTCGTGGGAAGCCCGGCGGAAGGACTTCGGTCAGACTCTCGGCGCGGGCCTGATCCACCTTTTTCTGAAAGCGCTCCAGGGTCACCTTGTCCATAGCGAGATGAACCGGCTCGCCGCCGCCGTCAGGCGTCCAGCGCAGGCCGAACTGCACGTTCTCCGGAAACCAGCCTTCGCCGTCCCGGTGTCGCGCGATGAACGGTGAGTAGTAACTCGTTTCCCGACCGATTCTTTCGATCCGCTCTGTGTACCGCGACAGGTCGAAAATCTCCGCGGCCGTGATGCGCTCCGGCGCGCGCCACTCATCGATGGCAGTCTTGAGTGCCTTCAGCCGCTCGGGCGCGTCACCCAGCACTTCGAGTTCGTAGCCGTCCCAGATACAGCAGGCGGCACCGCGCGCGATAGCCCCTTCCAGCTTGGCGATGAAGCAATCCAGTTCGTCCGGGCTGGGGAAAGGAAGTTTCTCGCTGCGGACCGTATCGCCGCACGCTTCGTCCACCAGCAGTGAAACGGCCAGTTCGCCAGACTCGCCCCGCTCCACGCATTCGACAAAACGGCAAAAACCGATCCCGGCCTCTTGCCGTGCCTGCTCGAACTCATCGGCATCGATGACGGCGTTGGCATCCGGCCCGAGAAGGGCGTAGGGGTTGCGAACAAAGGCCTGTGCCCGTTCGCCGGCCACTCGGCGCCCCGGCATGCCCTTGATCTCGGCCAGCACCTGGCGGACCTCTGGCGAAACGACGACATGGGTCAGACCAGGGCCGTCCGGTATCTGGTAGTGCGTCTGCAATTGGGCCATGCGATCGAAGACTTCGACCCAGCGCGCGGGCTCACCCTCAAACCCGGGAATGACCTCAACCAGCGGGCCATCCAGCCCGGCGCCACGGCGCAGCCGCAGCTTTAGACGTTGGGGCGTGAGCACCACCGTGTTGGTCAGAAAATCGTCGAGCTTCGCGCCGGCAGCCAAGGCACGTTCGCGGATGCGCGCCCAGGCAAGCCGGTTAGCGTCCGGGGTTCGCTCCTCCGTGGTTCGCTGATGGAACGCCCGAATGGCATCCAGCGTTTCCCAGGCGGCTTTGGGCAACAGCGCCGTTTGCGCGCCACAGGTCAGGACGGCGCCAACAACTTGCACCTGGTTGCGCGCCGGTTGGCCGTCCGGTGCCAGCCAGCCTGTCAGCACGATGGCAAACGTAGGGTCAGTCAGCGCGTTTCGGCTTGCGAGAATCGGGCGCCAGGGCGTCATCGCGGGCAAGCCCAGCAAGGCGGCGCTTTCGGCGTATTCGGCTGATTCCGCGAGGCGATAGACGCAAGACCAGGGCAGCATCAGACGGTCGCCCTCCCAACGCGCAAAGCCCTGCTCCTCGATCTGTACCAGCAAGGCCACCCGATCCGACTGGGCGCCGAAGGTATATGGGTCCGCCAGCCAGTCTGTCGCGCCTGCATCGTCTTGGAACGCGACGCCGTCGGGCCGCAGCTCCTGCCGCAATTGGCTCATCGTCTACTCCCGGTACCAGCCCTTTCCTCGCTTATACGTGAAAGCCCATGCCCTCAACATCGCGTTAATCGTGGAATTGGCATCGTCAGTGCGGACCCACAGCGCCCCGTCCCGAGGTCGGTGGTCGTCGATACGAAGCCCGTGGGCGGTGGCCAAGCGCTGCAACTCGACGTCGCTGAAAGGTGGCCGCGCGCGTGTGAGCCGGAAGGGTGCCGCGACCGGCGTCCATTGGATCGCGCGGAAAATGACGGCATCGAAACGTTCCTCCCAACTTTGGCCTAAGGCTGTTCCGTGTAACAGCCGCTCTCTGTGGGCATCATGCTTGAGGCCGCCCGTGTCCCCGCGGACAGATCGGCGGTCCAGATCAAATGGCAGATTGCGCGCATCGAATACATAGCATGCGTTGCCCGTGGCCCCGAACTCGACCACCACCATGTCGCCGATGCGCATGATGAAAGCGTTATTGGTGGCTGGCCCGCCGGCGTCAAGCACGAGCCGCCGTCCTTCCATGCGCTGGGCAACTTTTTTGAAATCCGGGTCCGCGCGCGCCTTCCACTGAGCCCGGTTGCCAAGGGCGAACCACATATCCGAAATGCGCTCTGCGTACCGCAGCCAATACTTGAGGCGGCGCTTATCGGTGGCGCCATCGTCGGTCAGAAGTTCGAAGAAGTCTTCGATGAGCCGCGTCTTGAGCCAGCCGCTTACCATGTCCCGGGCCGGCGCGGACACCCGACCCCAGCTCGGGCGGTTTCTCTCCAACCAGGGATTGCCCCAGCGTCCGACGGCCGTGTCGCGCAAATCAGCGCGTTCCGGCCGGTCCTGGCGCCCGGCGTAGATTTCGAGCAGGCGCGCAAGACCTCGGTCCAGCAAGGTTTCGTAAGACTCGATGGCGCTGAGCAGCGTAGGCAGAAGCTCCGCGAACCTGGCTTCGCCCAAGGCCGCCGCAGCCTCGATCTGGGCCATCACCAGTTCAGTCAGAAACCAAGAGCTTTCGGTAATGCCGAGCGTGTTGCGGAGCTGATCCACCTCCGCCCGCCGGCCTTCCAGCAGTGCGGCACCGTAGCGCACGCAGGGTTTGTCCGTGAACAGGCCGCGATGCTCGGCGAGCACTGCGGTCCACTCTGGCGTCGGCGACGCCGTGCGGATGAGTGGCAGCCGGTCGTTCAGAAATGCCCGCAGGCTTTGCCAGTTCTTTCGGCCCGCCCGGTTGTCGGTGCTGCCACCGGCATACTCGAAGTACCCAGACATCAAACCCTGGTAACAGCGCCGGAAACGCCGTGGTTCATCCCGCTGCTGGTCCACCTGTTTGAGCACGCGCGGAAAGCGCCGCGCGTCTTCAATGAGACACCAACCGTCACCCGCCGAGCGCAGCGTGCAGCCAAGGCAAGCGTACTTGAGGTCCTTGAACGACTCGGCCCGTCCCGCGCGCCGCACGGCCTCCAGGCTGCGCCGGATAGCGTCTTCCGGCACGCCCGCGAGGCCCGGCGCATTGAACGTGCGCTCCATCACAGCCCGTTCCCGCCGCATGTCATCGCCTACACCCCATTGATACATGGCGATGGCCCGCTCGCCGGCGTCTTCCAGTTGTTTTCGCAGGGTAATCAAAAGGTCCAGCATTGTTGATCCATGCCTCGCGGCTAAATCGGGCACGCTTCGTGGTCTCCGGAGACCACCAACGGGCGCGTGTCCAGGCGTTCGTTTAGGTCACGGAACTCCACGCGTAGCTCAATGCGCCGGCTTTCCTCGGCGGACGCTTTCAGGGAATTGAACGAAAAGCCACCGACCAGAAAACGCTCGCGGATGGTGCGAAGCTCGTCCGGCGTCAGGGGTGTTTCACCGGCATCCGGGGGCGCCAGCATCGCGCACAGTGCGCGCTCGCTGCGCATCAGGCTCAGGTTCAGATTGCTGAGGTACCCACCCACATCGTCGGTGAAACCCTCGATGACGAAACGCCGCAGCCAACGTCTGCCCACCTCGGAGTTCGCGGCTTGCAGCAGTCCGGGCGCGAGGCGCCGCAGCTTGCGGGCATCCTCGGCCTTGAGCGCGTGCTTGCCGAAGCCAAATTGCGCCTGCGGGCCGAGGTTGTCGTTGACCATCGTGATGGTATCGTTCTGGAACTGAAACCCGGGAGTGTTCCTGACTGCCTCCCGGATCATTTCGCGCACCTGCTCGATGGCGTCCTCGCGGGCTTTCTGGGCCTTTTCCTCGTCGGATTGGGTTTTGGTTGCAGCGAGCAGCGCCACTGTCATGGTGACCAGAAACAGCACCATGAGCGAGGTCATGAGATCCGCAAAGGAAATCCAGAACGGCTTTTCCGCCTCATCCCGGCCGCCACGCCGGGTCGGTACGCGTACGCTGAACATTGCTTAAGCCATCACCGGCGCCGGGTGGGGGCGCCATCGCTGAAACTCTCCACGACGTCCTTAATTTCCTGCACCGCGCTACGCAGAATGTTGGTTGCGGCCGCAAAATTCTGATGAAACTCTTCGTTCCCAACGTGCAACGTTTTTGTCATGTTGTCTGCAAAGCTTTGATGAGCGCCGGTCAGCACTTCGGTCACTCCTTCCAGGTAGCGCTCCGCCTGCCCTTGCGCAGCGACCAGCTTTTCCGAAGCAGTGCTTAGTTTGGCGACCAGGGTTTCGGTGAGCGAAGCCTCGCGGCGGGCGTTTTCGACCGTGGTTTTGAGGTCCGCCACCAGTTGTCCGAAGGTGTCCCGCGTCGCACGGAAATCAGCCATCGCCTGACTCGTGCTCGCGGCCGCCGCGGTGAGCGACTGCGAGACTTCGCGCAGTTTGCCAGCGGTATCGGCGCCGGCCTTCATGGCCCCTTCACTCTGGCGACTGGCAGCGGCGAAAGCGTCGGCCGCCAGAATCAGTGCCTCCGTACTGGACCCAAGGCGCGAGGCGGTTTCGCCGGTCGTGGTGGTCAGGGTCGACACCGCCGAGCGCATGGCCTCGGTGGCCTGTGCAGATTGCGCAAGCAGGTCGCCTACCTGCTGCGAAACACCATCCAGAGTGGCTTTGGTGTGCGCTTGAGTTTCGGCATGGGCCGCTCGGCCTTGCGCAGCGGCTGCTTCTGCTTGGTCGCGCAGTTGCTGGACCATCGCGGACATCTGAGCGCCGAGTTCGGCCAGCGTCTGCTGTAGCTTGGCGGCGGTCTCGGCTTGGGAGTCTGAAGCCATGGCGCGCAGTTGCTCGACGAAGTCGGTCATCTGCTGGTTGAGCGCCTGTTGACGCGCCTCCATGGCCACCATTGCTCCTGACAGCTTGTCCGCCATGGCGTCGGCGGCGGATTCCCCAGCGCTGCCCAGGCGGTTCGCAAGCTCATCGAAGCGGCCAACCACGCTTTGCATGGCGGAGTTGGTCTGGTGGAGCAGATCGTTGATGCCGACCAGTTGCCCGCCGAACATTTCGCGCATTTGTGCGGAAAAGCTCGCCAGCACACCCGTGAGCAGGGTGCTGACGGCTTCGCCCTGATTGGCGCCGAGCCGCTGGACTGCGTTTGAGATGCCCTCCATTGGCACGGCGAGCGCCTGGGACAAGCTGGCGGGGATTTCGCGCCCCAGGGTTTCAGTGGCCTGCACCTGGCGCTCAGTCAATTCCGTAAGGACTTGCTTTAGATCAGCAACCAGCGCGTCCTTGATCTGCGCGGCCTGGGTGGCGGAGGTTTCCGATGCACGCACCAGCCGGGCGAGATACTCCTCGCTGGCGCCAGCGTCGAAGCAACTGTCTATCGCCTCTCGCAGACTGGCCGCCTGCCGGTAGCCTGCGGTGAGCAGCATCTTCTCGACAAACGTGAACGCCATTGCGAGAAAAATGGCGATAAGGGAGATGGAAAAGGCGTGGCCAACGTCCTGAATCAGGTGCTTGAGACTTTCCTGAACTCGTACCGGATCGGTGTCGAACTGCTGCAGGCCAGTAATAAGTCCGAGAAACGTCCCGATAATGCCGATGCCCGTGAGGATGCCCGGCAGATGCCTGAAAAATTCGGCGCGGAGCGGTGCGTCTACCAGCGCCTGGTCAGTAAAGAAAACCTCAGCCAGCGCCGTGGCACGCCACCGCGCCACGCGTTCCTGCCCACTGTCATCGACTTCTCTTTGCGGATGCAGGGTTTCCCGGAACTCGCTCCAGAGGTGCGCGAGCCGCTTCTGGGACATTACCTCGTTGACGATGACGTCCGGGTCGACCGCTCCACTGGCCGCTTCCCACTTGATTCGCGCCAACCTGCGGTTCGCGCGCCGCAAACTCCACCAAGCCGAAACCCCCGGCACAAGAAAAAAGCCGACAAATGCCAGGCTCAGGACCACCAACCCGCCAGCAATCACTGCTAGCTGCGGTCGATTCACCAGTTCAGGTAGAAATCTTCCCAGCAGTTCGTTGAACCGAAGCATTGTTTTTTTAGCTCCCCGACCAACTCCGCCCAGCAACGCGCCTAACCCGGCTTCGGGTTGGCCAGCAGTGTAAATGCTGACGGCTCGTCGAGTGCTAAGCAGCACCTGAGGCCCGCCAGTATGGGGCGGGGTTTTGGATGAATTGCGTGCGGCGCATCCGAGTAATGCAAGAAGCCGAGTTGAGCTGCCCCGCGTAGCGCAATCAGACAGGGACCACGTTCGATTTTCTCCAGAGCCTACCGCCACCTTGCCCTGGCCGGTAGATGCTGGCGGTGTGGGGACTGACCAGTTACACCGACACCGCCTGTCTCACTGCCCCGGCCTGACAGGGCGGCCACCTAGAACATAAGGTGCCCGGTATGGTTACGGCGCCTGTCCGCCCTCACTCCGCCGCCGGCAGCCCATACCCCAGCATCCGCCGCCGCTTGACGTCCTCGTAAAAGGTCTCGATTGCGTCCTCCCGCAGGCAGTGGCCCAGCATCGAGCGCGGTATGCCGCCCAGCACATGGTGGCCGTCGGCCACCAGAGCCGGAATGCGCAGAATGCCGTAGCGGGCGGCGCGCTCGATGTCCGCGGCCAGCAAGGCGCGCGCGTGTTCGCCGGATACGTCGTGCTGCCAGCGCTCGCCATCCAGGCCAATCTCCTCGGCGCACTCGCGCAGTACCTCGTAGTCGGCGATGTTGCGCGCCTCGGTCAGGTGCGCGCGCTGCACGCGGTCGAAAAAGTCCCAGTGCGCGCGCTGGCCGCCCTGCATCTCGGCGGCCTTGGCGCCCAGCTGGTTCGGCAGCGAGTAGGGATAGTCGAAATCGCGCGTCATCATCAGCTCGCAGTCGATGCGCGGGTCCGGCTCGAAGGCCCGCGCGTCGGCCCAGTGCACCATCACCACGTCGCGCTTGGCCTCGCGCTTGTCGGTGTACAGCTGGCGGTTGAACAGCATCGGCGACACCGCCAGCGGGTAGCAGCGTTGCACCATCTGCACGTCCGGGTGCGCCGCGGCGAACGCACGCAGGCGCTCGGAGGCCTTGTAGCACCAGGCGGACAGGCAGTCGTGAAAGAACTCCATGACGATTGCTTGATGGTCGGACATGGCCCGTCTCCTGTTTATGGTTGTGGCGAGGGAGTGTCGCGCCACCGCGGTTTGCGCTCAAGCGCCTTGACCGCCCGGTCGGCGAGCGGAATGATGGCCGTCGGCCCGCCGCTACACGGATGCTCCGGCCCGCCCCCACCATACGAACACACAAACATCCCGGCGAGGAGAACCCCCATGAGCCACGATCTTCTTATTCAAGGCGGCAGCGTCATCGACGGCAGCGGCGCCCCGGCCCGCGGCGCCGATGTCGCCATCAAGGGCGATCGCATCGTCGCCATCGGCAGCGAGCTTGGCGGCGCGCGCGAAACCATCGACGCCCGTGGCCTGGTGGTGTCGCCCGGCTTCATCGATCCGCACACGCATTACGACGCGCAGTGGTGCTGGGATCCGGTGCTGACCAGCAGCGCCTGGCACGGCGTCACCTCGGTCGTTATGGGCAACTGCGGCGTGGGCATTGCGCCGTGTCGACCGGCAGCGCGCGAGATGGCGATGATGGATCTGGTCAACGTGGAGGCCATGCCGGCCGAGGTGCTGCGCAGCGGCATCCGCTGGCAGTGGGAGACCTTTCCCGAATTCATGACTGCCGTCGCGGGGGGTGGAATCGGTCTTAACGCCGGTTTCCTGCTGCCGCTGGCGGCGCTGCGCCATTACGCGATGGGTGAGCAGTCCGGCGAGCGCGTTGCCAATGCGACCGAGATCCGGGTGATGGCCGATCACCTGCGCGCCGCCATGGACGCCGGGGCGCTCGGCTTCAGCACCACGGTGCTGGCGCAGCACATCGGCCACGGCGGCAAGCCACTGGCGGGCCGGCTGGCCCCCCCGGGCGAACAACACGCCCAGGGGAAGGTGGTGGGTGTCAGGGACCGCGGCACGGGGCAGAGAGCCAAGGGCGGTGTCGGCGGGGCGCTGACTGCCGACCAGCAGGATCTGCTGCGCTTTCTGCTGGAAGAAAGCCGCCGGCCGGTGACCTGGACCTTCCTGCTGGTGCCGGTCGAAAATCCTGAGCGCGCCTTGCAGACGCTGGAAGAAACCGACTGGCTGACCCAGATGGGCGCCGTGCCGCAGGTGTCGTGCCGGCCGTTCCTGACCCAGCTGGAAATGACCAACCCGTTCATCTTTGCCGATCGCAAGACCTTCGCGCCGCTGTTCAACGCCGACGCGATGGCCCAGAAACGCGCCTACGGCGACCGTCATTTTCGGGACACATTGCGCGCCGAATTGAGCCAGCCGGG
>CAZZHF010000090.1:0-10221 GCA_964653545.1 uncultured Gammaproteobacteria bacterium
ACCTGAGGTTTGCTTACACCACGTCGCGTGAGCGGATTGAAGAGGCGGTGCAACGCCTGAACGGCCTGCTGGCGTGACCATGACGCGTCCCGCAGCCCGGCGCGGACGTCTTGCGACGAGCACTTCGATCTGACGGACTACGCGCCACGCATTACCCGATGGCCGGCCCGGTATCACCTTGAGGTGCCGTCGTGGATCGGCGCGTGTCTCGCGGCGCTTCCTTTAGCGATCTACAGACTGTTCGCAGACGGTTTGCCCACCCTGGTGGTGGTACTTCGGCGACGCTGACCCTGCCTCATTGAGTTGGGACGACGTTACGGCCCTCGGCCAGCACAGTCCGGCCGCGGGCCGCAATGCGGGAAATGGACCCGTCATGCGCTCACGTGTTTGTCCTGGGAATTACGCATCAGTCGATGGCGCAAATGTAGTCCTCGAATTTCCCGGACGGGGCGCGGGGTATCTCGTTGCAGTAGGCGAGCTGTACTTCGAAGTACTCTCCCAGGCGCTGGGCCACCAGGGTGCGCAGCGCAGCCTCCTGCGCGCTGTCCAGTGGCAGCGGCGCGACTAGCCGAATTTCGAGCGCCTGCCGGCTTTTCTGTACGATCTGCCACTGCCGTACTGACGTGAAGCTCGCCATCGCGCCGCTGCCCAGTTGTGGCCACCAGCGGTCGCCATTGGGCCGAACCCACATATTGCGTTCGCGGCCAAGGATCTTGCTAAGCACCGCCAGGCCGCGGCCACACGGGCAGCGGTCGCCGACTTGCGCATAGTCTCCGAGGGCATACCGAAGCAGGGGGGTGGCGAAGTTGTAAAGCGGAGTTGCCACTACCTGTCCCACCTCGCCCGGCGCGCACGGACGGCCGTCAGCGTGCAGGATCTCCACTCGGACGACCTCTTCCTGCGCATGGTAGTGATCATGATGCGGGCACTGCAGGGCCAGGTAACCGAGTTCCTGACTCGAATAAACGTCGCTTACGTCGACGCCCCATGCTGCCTTGCAGGCGTGTCGCAAGTCATCGTCGACCGGCTCGCCGACACAGCGGACCTGACGCAAGCCCGGCAGCGGAACGCCTTGCGCCAGGCTGAGCTTGGCCAAGGCCCGCAGATTTGAAGGCAGGCTCAGCAAGTAGGCAGGATCCTGCTCGACCAGCCACTCCAGCTGTCGGTGCAGCCCGACTTCGACGTCCAGCAGAACGGCGGGACCGGTCGACCCGACCAGCGCGGTGGGTGGACCCCAGGAGCCCTCGAGTCGGCCTTGCGGTGATTTCGCCCGGTCGTCCTTGAATACGCGGATCGCCGCGAGTTTTGTCGAAACATCACGCCGTTGCCAATGATGTTCGCGCAGTGTCACCGCCCACCAGATCAGCTGCGCCAGCCCGGTTTTGGTGATCGTTACGGGCGTGGCGGTTGAGCCTGATGTGCTGACCTCCACGCTGCGGCCGTGCCCCGGTGGTAATTTGTGCGCGCGCAGGGCAGTCCCGGCAGCTTGCACTTCGCTGCGTGTCATGATCGGCAGTGCTTGCCATAGGTCGGGGGTTACCGCGTGACCGGGCTGGTAGCCCGCGGCCAGCAACCGCTGCCGGTAGAAGGGCACCTGTTGCCAGGTGTGGTCGAGCAGGGTGGCGAGGCGCTGCGCCTGGGACCTGTCCAGCGCCTGCCGGTCGCTCCACTGAGTCACTTCCCAATCTTGGAGCAAGCCGCGCAGGCGGTCTGGCAGCCGCAGCCTGGCGTGGCGGCCTGGGGACGTGGACGAGTCGGTCATCCGGGTATTTAACGCTTGACTGCGGTTGGGTTGCACTTGATTCTTGAGACCAGCAGTGTCGCCGATCCGGCTGCATATCGTTTTCCCCTGCGCTCCGCCGCCCACGGGCCGTCGTGATGGCGGTGCCTCCCTTGGGCCGGGCTGGGCCTGGGTGGTAGATGGCTGTTTGCAAAACCGACCGGGTGACCGCGAAGGGTGTCTGGTCTTGATGTCGGTTCAGGGGAGTCATGGAAAAGTCTGATCACTGGAAAGTCCACGCCCAGCAGTGGGCCCACCATGGCTCCCCGCTGCGGCCGAGTGTGGATGATATTCGGCCACTGGAATCGGCGGTGAATGACCGCAGACCGGGCACGGCCGGCTCCGGTCGCGCGCTGCTGCTGGGTGTGACACCGGAGATCGCGCACATGCGTTGGCCGGATGGGACGCATCTGGTGGCGGCTGATCGCAGCATGGAAATGATCCACGGTATCTGGCTCCCTGAGCCGCCATCGGGGGGCAGTGTCAGCTGCGCGGACTGGCAGCGGCTGCCGTTTGGCGGCGGCTGTTTCGACTCTGTGCACGGTGACGGTTGCTTCAACGCGCTGAATTACTGCGCCCAGTATGGAAGCGTGGCCAGGGAACTGCGGCGCGTACTGGTGCCGGGGGGGATTTTTACCCTGCGCGCCTTTCTGCGTCCCGAGGTCGGCGAGCAGCCGCGGCAGGTGTTCGCCGACCTGCACGCCGGGAGGATCGCCGGCTTTCACGCTTTCAAGTGGCGTCTGGCCCAGTCCTTGCACGGTTCGATTGAGCAAGGTATTCCGGTGGCCAGAATCTGGGAGGCGTGGCACGCCGCCGGCGTGGATGTGAAAGCGCTCGCCGCGCGCACCGGCTGGAGCGAGGCCACCATTGCCACTATCGATGTTTACCGCGGCGCTCCCGCTGTTTACACCTTTCCCACGTTGCCGGAATTGAGGGCTGCCGTCGAAGGAATTTTCACGGAGCTCGATTGCCGGTTTGGCGGCTACGAACTGGGCGAGCGCTGTCCGACACTGATCTACCAGGCAGCATGAGGTTCAACAGCGCCCTGCCAGATATCAGGTGGCCCGCCTACCCGGACGAGCCGGCTGCCCGGCTCATGGCGGGGCTCTATCAGTTGGAACATAGCCAGTGGCAGTCACCGGACAAATTGCGCCAGCGGCAATTTGAACAATTGGCGCCGCTGCTCGAACATGCCGCTATGCATGTGCCCTTCTACCGCGAGCGCCTGCGCGCCGGTGGCTGGGAGCTGACACCCGGGCTGGACGCGCAACGTTGGTCGCAGATTCCCCTGCTGACGCGCGCCGACATACAGCGGGCCAGCGCGGCGTTGATGAGCAATGCACCACCGCCGTCTCACGGTGGGCACCATGTGGCGCAGACCTCGGGCTCGACTGGCGAGCCGGTGAAAGTCACCAAGACACAGGTTTGCCAGTACTTCTGGCAGCTGTGCACGCTGCGCAATCACTTCTGGCACCGGCGTGATTTCCAGGGTCGTTTCGCGGCGATCCGGGTCTTCGCGGCCGGCGCTGCGGCGCCCGACGGCGAGACGTTTTCCGGCTGGAGTCGCGCCACCAGTCGCCTGTTCAGCAGCGGGCAGTCGATGCGCCTTGATCTGCGTACCGATATCGCGGTGCAAGCGCGCTGGCTGGAGCGGCACAACCCGAAGTACCTGCTCACGTTCCCGTCCAATTTGCACGGGCTTATCGAATACTTTGAACACGCTGACGTGCGACTGCCGGCGCTTTCCGAGGTGATCATGGTGGGCGAAATCGTTTCGCCCGCGTTGCGCGCGGACTGCCGGCGCGTTTTGGGCGTTCCGCTGACCGACACCTACAGTTCGGAGGAATTCGGTTATCTGGCGCTGCAATGTCCCGACCACGCGCATTACCACGTGCAGTCCGAGAACGTGCTGGTCGAGGTACTCGACGACGACGGACGGCCCTGCGCGCCAGGCGCTGTCGGGCGGCTGGTGGTCTCCAGCCTGCACAACTTCGCGATGCCGCTTATCCGCTACGAAATCGGCGATCTGGCCGAGGTGGGCGAGCCGTGTGCCTGCGGGCGTGGCCTGCCGGTTCTGAAGCGCATCATCGGACGGGTCCGCAATCTGGTGCGCCTGCCCACCGGTGAACGTCGTCTGCCGATCGTCGGCTACCGGGGTTTTCGCGACATAGCGCCGGTTCGACAGTACCAGTTCATTCAGCGAACCCTGGAGCAGATCGAGGTGCGCCTGGCGGTTGAAAGGCCGCTCACCGGCGATGAGGAGGCGCGTTTGCGCGTCCACATCCAGCAGTCGCTGGATTACCCTTTCCTGATTGCTTTTGTTTATATGCCGACCATTCCGCGTACCAAGGCCGGCAAGTTCGAGGAGTTCATGTGTGCCATACCGGGCTGAGCCGGCGCCGCGGGTTCCATGAGTAAGGCCCGTGGTACCTGGCGAGCGGTCAAATAAACCAGCGAATCCTGTGACGATCCCTGACCCAGCCACGCGTTTATCGAGCCTGATTGCCAGTCAGTGGATGTCACAGGCGATCTACGCTGCGGCGCAATTGCGCATTCCAGATCTGCTTGCCGACAGCGCCATGAGCAGCGAAGAACTTGCCGGCGCGACACAGACCCATGCGCCGTCCCTGTACCGCTTGCTGCGAGCGCTGACGACACTCGACATCTGCACAGAGCTTGGGGATGGAGTGTTCGCCCTGACGCCCATGGGCGCTTTGCTGCGCAGCGACAGCGCTGAGTCCCTGCACGCCTGGGCCTTGTATTCCGGGGGCTCGCAGTGGCCAGTTTGGGGGCACCTGGTCGACAGCATCAGGACCGGTCGCAGCGCCCGGCATCTGACCACCGGGAACAAGGCGTTCGAGCATGCCGAGCGCGATCCTGAGTTGGCGGCGATCTTCAACCAGGCGATGGTCGAGTTGACCCGTCTGGTGGCTACCCGGGTTGTGCACGCGTATGACTTTTCGACCTTGCGGCAAATTGTCGACGTCGGCGGTGGTTCCGGTCAGCTGTTGGCCGCCATCCTGCGGGTTCACCCGGCAGTGCGGGGTGTGCTGTTCGATTTGCCGCATGCCATTGAGGCGGGCCGGCGCCTGATCACCGAGGCGGGGCTCGCGCAGCGTTGCGAAATCGTCGCCGGCAACTTCTTCGAGTCCGTGCCCGGCCCCGCTGATGCCTATTTGCTCAAAAGCGTGCTGCATGACTGGGATGACGAGCAAAGCCTGGCGATTTTGCGCAACTGCCACCGGGCGATGACAGCGCAGGGCAGGCTTCTGCTGGTCGAACGGGTTGTTCCGTTACGGCTCGGGGTGTCGGCCGAGCATCAGACCCTTGCCCGGATCGACCTGAACATGTTGATCGGGCCGGGGGGGCGGGAGCGGACCGAAGCCGAGTTTCGGGCGCTTCTGACAGCGGCGGGTTTTCGTCTGTGTCAGGTCGTTCAGGTGGAGCTGTCGTTCAAGCTGATCGAGGCGGGCCGCGTTCAATGATGGCTCAGTTGAGCACTTCTACGGTAGCGAGCCGGTTGGCGGCGACTTATCGGGGGCGGATACCGGCGTTCCGCTCGAGCCGGGGTTGTCGCTCCATGTCCTTGAGTTGCGCCGGATGTGGTGCCGGCACAGCCGGCGGCGGCATAATCGCCATCAGCTTGCGCGGCCGACCAGCACGGCATCGCGACCCGACACGATTCTTTATTTCAATCCCGCACCCATTCCTTGCCGGTAACCAAACACGTGCCTCAAAACAATCCGAAACGCCGTAAAGCCGCCGCTCCCACCACGAGTCGCACGACTTCGGCGACCAGAGTGTTGCTTGTCAACGGTCTGGATGATCTGAGCAATGCCACCATTGTGGGCATCTCCAACGGGGTGCAGTTTTCCTACACCGGCAATATCGACCTGATGGGCGATCTCGGGCACCCGAACCTTTCCGTCAGCCAGTTATTGCTCGGCTGCCTGCGTGAGGCGCCCATCAAGATGGCGATGCCGGCGGTCATCTTCAACTGTATTGCCGACCCGGACAGTCACGGTCGCAGCCTGGATCGGGCCAGTGAACTTCTGGAACAGGCTCGCGTGCCGGTGCTGAACCGGCCCCAGAACGTACGCAAGACCACCCGGGACAATATCTATCGACTGCTGCATGACACGCCGGGTCTGGTGGTGCCGCGCACGGTCCGACTGGCGCCGCGGCGCCTGTCGGACATCCGTGCCGCGATGGTCGACGGTGATATCGGAACGCCGTTTCTGATTCGCCCGGCGGGCCAGCATGGCGGCGCCGGTTTGCTCAGGGTCGACAGCGAAGCCGATCTGGAGCAGCTTGAACGTTTCGCCTTCGATGGCCGTGGCTACTACCTGACTGAGTTCGTGGATTTTCGCAGTCCGGACGGGCTGTACCGCAAGTATCGCCTGATCATGCTGGATGGTCGGGTTTATCCGCGCCACTTGATTGCGTCCGACCACTGGAACATCCATTCCCGCAGCCGCGGTACGGTGATGCAGAACAATCTTGAACTCATGGCGCAGGAGCAGGCCTTCCTCGATCATCCAGAGCGGCACTTCAAGGAGTCGGTGCAACAGGCGCTGGCGAAGATCCGACGCGAACTGGAACTCGACTATTTCGGGGTGGATTGTGGGCTCAATGCCGATGGCGACCTGGTGGTTTTTGAAATCAACGCCTGCGTTAACGTCATCCAGCGCCACCAGGCACCCTTTGGCTACCTCAACGCAGCGGTCGAGCGCATCCGTAACGGCGTGATCGAAATGGTGCTGCGTCGCGACCGTAATCGCAGTGCCTGAACGGGACGGCTACCGCGAGATTTTCAACCACCGCGGCGGCGCCTACCATCGCGCGATGGCGGATTGGCCGCAGGCACGGCGGCTGGAGTTTCAGCACGTGCTGACGGCCGCCCGGGTGCGGGCCGGCATGACGGTGTGCGACATCCCCGCCGGTGGTGGTTATTTGCGCGATTATTTACCCGCCGATGTCCTGTATCTGGCGGTCGAGCCCTCATGGCCGTTTGCGCGCCTGTGTGGGCCACCCGGTCAGGTGGTGCTCAGCGAGATCGAACAGTTGCCCTTCGTCGGGGGCAGCGTCGACCGTTTTATCTGCCTGGCGGCCCTGCATCATGTGGCCGACTGCGCCGGCTTCTTCAGCGAAGCTCGGCGCTGCCTGCGGCCCGGGGGGCTTCTGGCGCTGGCGGATGTGGTCGAGAATTCGCCGGTCGCCCGATTTTTGAATGACTTTGTCGACACCCATAATCCGGCCGGACATCGGGGCCGCTTTCTGTCCACGGACACCGAGCAGCAACTGCACCGCGCGGGCTTGAGGGTGGAAACGGCGCAGCGAATTGCTTACCCGTGGACATTTCCCGACCGCCCGGCGATGGCCCGCTTCTGTGCCTTGCTGTTTGGGCTGGAGTCCAGCGAACAGACCACGCTGGCCGGTATCGACCAGTACCTCAGGCCTCGCCTGACGTCGCACGGCGCCAGTCTGACCTGGGAGCTGCGCTTCCTTACAGCCGGCAAGTTATCCTGATGTGTGCCGGGCCGGCATACCTGCGGCTGCGGCTGGCTGGGCTGGCGCACGCGTCGCGGCCTGGCCCGGGTGACCCAGCAACGCGAATGCTATCCTGCCTCGAAAACCAATCCAGCTCATCCTGCTTGCAGAAACGGAACGCCATGCTTTATCGCGCCATCAAACCCTCGACCCTGATTCCGCCGACGACTAAAGTCGTCTTCTGGTTCGGGGTCGCTTCGCTGACCTTGAGTGCTTGCGGCGAGGCCATCCCCGCACTACCCGAGGTGCCACAGAAAATCATCGCGCCGGGCATTGCGGCCCATCTTCAGCGGACACATCGGGCCGCGGTTGAGCAGCCGAAGGACGTCGACGCGGTCGGCAGTTACTGCATGACATTGCAGACCTACCCACCGTCAGCGGCGTTGTCCGTTACGTGTTACGAACATCTTCAGGGCCTCAAGCCGGACAACTTCAAATGGCTGTATTACCAGGCGCTTGCCCAGGGTCAGGCCGGCCAGGGGGGGCAGGCCACGGCCACGCTTGAGCGCGTGCTCGAGCGGGAGCCGGACTATATGCCGGCGCGTCTGCGCCTGGGCGCGGCCCAGCTTGGCGCCAAACAGCACCGCCAGGCGGTGGCGAGCTTTCAGGCGGCGGTCAAGCAAAGTCCGCGCTCGGCGCAAGCGCACTTCGGTCTTGGCCGGGCACTGGAAGCGAGCGCCGACAGGGACCAGGCAATCAAGGCCTACCGGCAGGCCCTGGCGATAGCGCCGCAATTTGGCGCCGCCAATCGGGGTCTGTCGCGTTTGCTGAAGGATGCTGGCAAGGCCGATGAGGCACGCCGTTATGCGGCCCTGGCCCGACGTTTCCGGAACGTCGGTGCACCTGAGCCTGACCCCTTGCTCAACGCCCTGCGTCGGCAGGATCAAAGCGCTGCTGCCTATGCACGACGTGCCGACGCCTTGGCCGAAAAAGGCAGCCGGGCGGCGGCGATCAAGGCCCTTGATGCAGCGCTGGTCAGCGACCCGACATTTTTGCCGGCGCATGTCCGTTTGATCGATCTGTACCGGCAACAGAAGGCCTATGACAAGGCGGAGTTCCATTACCGCAAGGCCCTGGCCTTGCGCCCGACTGCGTACGTGGCGGAGATCAACTACGGTCGCGCATTGCAGGACCAAGGCCAACTCGACAAGGCGGCGGTGGCTTACCGGCACGCGATCAAGGCCGATGACACACGTGCCACCGGCTACTTGCTACTGGGGCGAGTGCTTGAGCGCCAGGGCAATACCAGCGAGGCCCTGACACAGTTTCGAGCGGCTGCAAAGAAAAAGCCCGCCGCCGCGATGGCGCACTTCGAAACCGGACGTTTGCTGCTCAAGACCGGCCAGCTGACGGCTGCCGGTGCGGCGTTCGACAAAGCCGCTGCCAACTCGGCGAATCCCGCGTTGACCCTCCTGAGCGTTGGCAACCTGTACGGCGAAGCGAAACAGCCGACACAAGCGCTCAGCCGCCTTGACCAGGCCAAGCAGCGGGCCACGGCCAACGGACAAAAGCGGCTGCTGGCGGCAATCGAGAAGGCGCGCGCGAAATGGCAGGCCGGTGGCGCCAAACCCGCGCCCGCGAAAAAGAAATAACGTCAGCTCCAGCGCGGCCAGCAGGACGGGCGTTGGTGTGATGTCGTCAGCGTGGTGCCGCCCGCGGCGGGTGCCTGCACATTTTTGGCGACGGCGGGGGTAAACGCCGGCCTCTACTGCGGTAACCCCACGCAACAACTGCGCACCGCGGGCCTGCCCGGACGGGGGATGCCCTGGGTCAGTTGCCGCCGCTTGACTCGGCGCCAGCCGACACCGTGGCCGGAAACAATGCCCGCCAGGCGATGACCGCCCAGGCGATCCACACCAGGTGGATGGCAATGGTAATGATGCCCATCCAGGCGACCTCGTGGCTCCAGGTGATGCTGTAGAAATCCCACACGCCGTCGACGACCTCGGTCACGATCACCACCGGGATCACGGCCGCATACCGCAGCGGATCGCGCGCACCCCATAGCGCCACCAGACCGATGGCACCCAGCTGGATGCCAACGATGATCCAGGCATCCTGCAGAAGTTGGAACACGGGCTCGCCGCTGTGCAGGTCGATCCCTGGATACATCGGGCCGAGGAAGGACGCCGTTGAAAACGGCAGCGTGCCGACAAAATTGAACACGGCGTAAAAGATGCCGATGGCGATGAAAAAGCTGCGGGCGGTTTTCATGACACTCCTCCATGTGAGCGGGACGGCACGTCAGAGCAACGCCCACGCTGAGTGATGATCAGGACGGGCGCAGTATGGCAAATCGGCGGGGTGATGGTCGCCACGGGATCGAGTACCTCAACCTATAAATTTCGCTAGGTTCGACCCGCCCCGGATCACCGCGTGCTTTGTCGCTCATCCTTGCACTAACGACGGCTATTGCTGTTGTTCGCTTCGCTTACTCGGTGTGCGGATGCGTGTCTCGGCAGGTACGCAAACTTATCGCTTTAAGTACTAGCCGGCTGCCGTGCGCAGCCCGGCGGCCCGGTCCGTGCGCTCCCAGGTGAACTCGCCCTCGTCCCGGCCGAAGTGTCCGTAAGCAGCAGTGGCCTGATAAATCGGGCGCTTCAGGTCCAGCATGCGCAGGATGCCGGCCGGGCGCAGGTCGAAATGTTCACGCACCAGATGTGTGAGCACAGCGTTGCTGACATTCCCAGTGCCAAAGGTGTCGACCATGATGGAGGTCGGTTCGGCGACGCCGATGGCATACGAAAGCTGCACTTCACAGCGCTCGGCCAGGCCCGCGGCGACGATGTTCTTGGCCACGTAGCGGGCGGCATAGGCGGCTGAACGGTCGACCTTGGATGGGTCCTTGCCGGAGAACGCGCCGCCGCCGTGGCGGGCCATGCCGCCGTAGG
>CAZZHF010000091.1:0-3912 GCA_964653545.1 uncultured Gammaproteobacteria bacterium
CCTACGGCGACCGTCATTTTCGGGACACATTGCGCGCCGAATTGAGCCAGCCGGGGGCGTTTTCCAGCGACTGGGCGCGGCTTGAAGTGCAGGAGGTTGCCGATCCGGCACTGACGGCGTTAATTGGGCGCACCGTGGCCGACATCGCGACCGAGCGTGGCGCCGACGGGCTGGATACGTTCCTGGACATCGTGCTCGAAGACGGGCTCGCGGCGCGTTTCCTGTACACCATCAACAACGTCGACATCGGCGTGGTAGCGCAGGTCATGACCGACCCGCGCACGCTGATCGGCGCCTCGGACGGCGGCGCGCATGTCGACCAGATTTGCGACGTCGGCTACGCCACCTGGTTGCTCGGTACCTGGGTGCGCGAGCGCAAGGCGCTTAGCCTGGAGTATGCCGTGCGGCGCCTGACCGCCGACCCGGCGCGGGTGTTCGGCATCACCGACCGCGGCCAGCTGCTGCCCGGGCTGAAGGCGGACATCGCCGTGTTCGACCCCGCGACCGTCGGCTCGAACCGGCTGGCGCGGGCGGTACACGACCTGCCCGGCGGCCGGCGGCGGCTGGTCTCAGACGCGCGCGGCATCGCCGCCACGGTGGTCAACGGCCAGGTGTTGATGAACCGCGGCACGGTCGGTGCCACGCGCGCCGGCGGCCAGCTGCGGGCGGCCTGAGGTTTGCTTGCCCTGGGCTTGATGGAGACGCTCGCGCTCGCGGCGCTGGCGGTAGCGATCGGTCAAGGGCTGCGGCGCTGGGTTCCGGTGCTGGCGCACTACGATCTGCCGGCGCCGGTGCTGGGCGGCTTGGTGATAGCCATCGTGGTCACCGTGTTGCGCAGTAACGGCGCGGATGTGGTGCGCTTTAACACCACCCTGCAATCGCCGTTGATGATCGCGTTCTTCACCAGCATCGGCTTTGGCGCCAGCCTGCGTCTGCTGCGTATTGGCGGCGTGCAGGTAGCGTGGTTCCTGGCGATCGCGACCGTCGTCGCATTGCTGCAGAACTTGCTGGGGGCATCGCTCGCCGTGGCCATGGGCCTGCCGCCATTGTTTGGCGTGCTGGCCGGTTCGGTCACCCTGACCGGCGGCCCGGCCACCGGCTTGGCGTTTGCGCCACTGTTCGAGGCCGCCGGGGTGAACGGTGCCGGCGTGCTGGCAGTCACCGCCGGTATGGCAGGCATCGTCATGGGCGGGCTGTTTGGCGGGCCGGTGGCGGGGCGCATCATTGCCCGCCGCGGCTTGCGGCCGGCCATCGAGCCGGCCAAACCGGTGCAGATCCGCACCGAAGAGCCAGAGCACGCCCACGTCGATACCACCGCCGCGCTGATGCGGGCGGTGATTCTGGTGCTGGCCGCGATGTGGCTCGGCAGCTACCTTGCGCGCGGCATCAGCGCGCTTGGCATCACCCTGCCCGCCTATATCGGGGCCATGCTGGTGGCGGCCGTGATGCGCAATCTGGGCGATCACCAGCCGCTGCTGCGAGTACCGGTACAGGCCATGACAGACCTCGGCGCGGTGGCGCTGTCGTTATTCATCGCCATGGCGCTGATGACGCTCAAGCTGTGGGAACTGGCCAGCATCGCCATGCCGTTGCTAGTGCTGCTGGTAGCCCAGGGGATCATGCTGGCGCTGCTGTGCCACGTCGTGTTTCGCCTGATGGGCCGCGATTTCGACGCGGCGGTGATGGCCGGTGGTTTCTATGGCTTCATGATGGGCACCACCGCCAATGCGGTGGCCAATATGCAGACCCTGACCGAGCGCTACGGCCCGGCGCCACGGGCGTTCCTGGTGGTGCCCCTGGTCGGCGCGTTCTTCATCGATTTCGTCAACGCGCTGGTGATCACCGGCTACCTTAATTTCCTGCGCTGAGTGGCCCCGGCCCTCAGTCGCCAAGCGCTTCCAGAACGATACCGGGCGTCAGCACGCTGGGCAGCACCCGTGGCGGCGCACTGCCGTCGTAGTAAACGTAAAGCGGCACGCCGCTGCGGCCGAAGCTGGCCAAGGCCTGCGTAATGGCCGGGTCGTAGCGCGTCCAGTCCGCCTTGAGCGGCACAACACCCAGTTCCGCGAACCGCGCTGTCACCGCGGCGGTGCCCAGCGCCACGCGTTTGTTGACCTGACAGGTAATGCACCAGGCAGCGGTGAAATCGACGAATACCCGCTCCCCTGCGGCGCGATGCCGCTCGACTGCCTCCGGCGACCAGGCCTGCCAGTCGGGACCGGCGACCGATGGCGGCGCCACGGCCATGGCGTCCGGTCGCATGGCGGCGGCAAAGCCCAGCACCGCTGCCAGCCCCAAGCCAACCACCACCACACTTCCGGGCAGCCAGCGGCGCGCACCGCGCTGCACATGGCCAAGGCCCCAGCCCGCAAATCCCACGCCGAGCGCTGCCAGCAGCAAAAGGCCCACCGCGTCCACCCCGGTCTGACGCCCCAACACCCACACCAGCCACACCGCGGTGGCGAATAGCGGAAAGGCCAGGGCCTGACGCAGCGTCACCATCCACGCCCCGGGCCGCGGCAGGCGAGCCAGCAGGCCCGGCATTTCGGCCAGCACCAGGTACGGCAGCGCCATGCCAAGGCCGAGCGCGGTAAAGATGGTCAGGGCCTCCCACGCCGGGCGCGCCAGCGCAAAGCCAAGCGCTGCGCCCATGAATGGCGCCGTACACGGCGTTGCCACCAGCACCGCCAGCGTGCCGGTAAAAAACGACCCCGGATAGCCGGCCGGCTGCGGCGCGCTGCCCGCCAGACGGGACAGTCCGAGGCCCACTTCGAACACCCCCATCAGATTCAATCCAACCGCCGTGAGCAGCAGCGCCATGGCGGCGACGAAACCTGGCGATTGCAACTGAAAGCCCCAGCCGACGCCGCCGCCCGCAGCGCGCAGCGCAAGCAACAGCCCGGCCAGCAGCCAGAAGCTGACCATCACGCCGGCCAGGAACGCCAGTCCGTGCCGACGCACCCGGCCCGGATCGCCATGTGCCAACTGGATGAAGCTGAGCACCTTCACTGACAGCACCGGAAACACGCACGGCATGAGGTTCAGGATCAGCCCGCCGAGCACGGCAAACGCGCACGCCCAGAGCAGATTCATGCCCACCGGGGCGGTGACCGGCGCCGGTGCCGGGGACGGTGGTGCAGCCAAAGGCGTCACGGCCGCATCGACTCGCAGCGCCCGCACCTGGCCGGCGGCGTCCCACCCCCCGGCACTGACCAAAACTCCGCTCAGGCGGTCTACCGCGGATTCGGCGGCAGCCAGGGACAATCGCCAGCGGCTGCCCTCGCGCGTGCGCACTTGCGCAACCGAGTGCCTTATCTGGCCTTCGTGATCAGGAAAGAAGCTAACGTCACCGTGCCCCACGGCGGCCGGCCAGTACACGTAATAATGCTCGCCATAGGCGCTGGCGCTGATCACGATGTCCGGCAGGCTGCGTGGCAGTCGGGCGCGGGCATCGGCCAGCCGCCGCTGGCCAGCCGGGTCGGGCTGCGCCAACGCCAGCAGCGGCAGGCTCAGTGCGACGTCGGCCTGCTCGGGCAGGCACACGTCCTTGCACACGAGATAGCTGACGCGGCCGCGCAGCGTGAGCGGATCGGGCCCGGCAAGATCCGCCGGCGGCGTTACCACCACCGGCAGCAACAGCGTGCCTTCGTAGCCGTAGGTCACCACCGGCGGCGCCGAGACCTGCTGCGGGTATGGCCACTCGATGGGGCCGGCGGTAAATCCCGCTGGAAGATCCCAGGCAACACGCACTGGCAGCCCGGAGTCGCCGGGGTTCTGCCAGTAGGTGTGCCAGCCGCGGTCGAGCGCCAGCGCCACCCCCAGCGTAAACGGCTGCCCCCGCACCACGCCGCGCACATCGGCCAGCAACTCAACCCTGGCATGGCTGCTGTCCACTTGCGCGCGGGCAACACC
>CAZZHF010000091.1:3922-10156 GCA_964653545.1 uncultured Gammaproteobacteria bacterium
AGCAAAAGCGCCAGTGCCAGCCAGCACAGGCAGCGCACCGTCCGACTCCGAATTTCAGCGGTCCACATGGCCAAGATCACGTCCTGGGGCCACACAATCGCGCACCCGTTGCTTCAGTTCCTTGATGTCCGGAAAGCGCCCCTCGGTGCCGCGCGACCAGATCAGTTCATCGTCCACCGACACCTCGAACACGCCACCTCGGCCGGGTCGCAGGGCGACCTCGGCGAGTTCCTCCTCGAAGCTGCTGAGCAGTTCTTGCGCCATCCAGGCGGCGCGCAGCAGCCAGCGGCACTGCGTGCAGTAGATGATGCAGACACGATGAGGCATGGCTTCGGTCATGGGGTGCCTATAATGGCCGCACGCACGGGGCTAAGGTTGGCACAGCGCGCGGCCAGCGACGCTCCGGCATCGTTAGCCCACGCAATCGTTGCCTGTATGACCGGCACCCGAGCGGCACTTGACCGACCGAAGACGTAACCGCAGGAGGTTTCGTGACCACTCCGAGTAGCAACCGCACGCCGATCCTGGCCGTGTTCTGCGATTTCGAGAACGTAGCGCTTGGCGTGCGCGACGCCAAGTATGACCAGTTCGACATCCGCAAGGTTCTGGAACGGCTGCTGCTCAAGGGCCCGATCGTGGTCAAGAAGGCGTATTGCGACTGGGAACGCTACAAGAAATTCAAGCCGGCCATGCACGAGGCCGCGTTCGAGATGATCGAAATCCCGCACCTGCGCCAGACGGGCAAGAACTCGGCCGACATTCGCCTGGTCGTGGACGCGCTGGATCTTTGTTACACCAAGGGCCATGTCAACACGTTCGTGATCATCTCCGGCGACTCCGACTTCTCGCCGCTGGTCTCCAAGCTGCGCGAGAACAACAAGGAAGTGATCGGCGTCGGCGTGGCCAGTTCGACCTCGGACCTGCTCATTGCCAACTGCGACGAGTTCATCTACTACGACGACCTGGTGCGCCAGGACGCGCCCAAAAAGGCAGTCCGCCGACGCAGCGTCAAGGCCAAGGCCGGCGAAGAAGCCGCCAGCGACCCGGCGCTGGTCAGTCCCGTGGCGGCCACCGACGGCAGCGCTGAAGAGCCCAAGCGCAAGCCGCGCTCGCGCGGTGGTCGGCGCCGTGGCGGCAAGGCCAACGAGGCCGTGGCCGGGGTGCCGACCGAGGGCAACACCGGCGACTCACAGGCGGCGTTCGCCCTGCTCCACAACGGTGACGATGATGACGCCGACGGCAACACGGACCCCAATGGCAACGGTGTTCCGGATGCCAACAGCGACCGCGCCACCCGCGGCTTGCGACTGATCATGGACACCATCGCCGCGCTGGTGGACGACCGCGGCGAGGAGCAAAAGATCTGGGGTTCCATGGTCAAGCAGACCCTGCGCCGCCGCAGCCCCGGTTTCAACGAACGCTTCCACGGCTTTCGCAGCTTCAACGCCATGCTGGAAGAGGCCGCCGAACGCGGCTGGCTGAGCCTCGAAAAAGACAGTAAATCCGGCGGCTACATCCTGCGGCCGCTGGAGAGCGGTGAAGCGCTCGCTCATGCGGACGACGCACACGACACGGACGAACACGACGATGAGGGTCAGGACGGCCACGATGGGCCGCAAGATCGGGACGAACACGACGACCACGACGATGATGACGATCAGCAGCCCCTGTACTGAGCACCCTCAGCCACCCAGACAAACGCTGATCGCCATATCCCCCACGGTGTGACTCAGAAAGCCCGACCCAGGCGCGTGCAGGTGCGCTACGTAATCCTGCGCTGCTTCGTGGTCAACGTTGTCCGCCAGCACCAGCGCGCCATCCGCGAGGCGTGGCTTCAGCAGGGTCAGTAGCGGCAGGTACAGGCTCTTCCAGCCGTCCAACAGCAGCAGGTCGATCGGCCCCGGCAGGTCGGCCAGCGTTTTCAGCGCGTCTCCCTGCAGCAGCTTTACGTGCTGCCCGAGTCCCGCGTCGGCCAGGTTCGCGCGTAGCGCGACGCACTTGTCCGGGTGCGCCTCGGTGGTAATCAGCTCACCGCCGTTATCCTGCGCCGCCGCGGCAAGGTACAGCGTGCTCACGCCATAAGAGGCGCCGAACTCCACCATCCGGCGAGCGCGCGCCGCCCGGGCCAGCAGATACAAAAGGCGACCCTCCGCCGGCGACACGGCCAGATACAGCTCACCCATGCGCACCAGGCCCTCTTCAGATGGCAGCCGCCCGGCTGTCTGGTGGGCGCGCCGCTGCGCCCAGCGCCCGCTGTCGCGCGCCGCCTCGGCATGCAGCCGCTGCAGGACCGCGGCGACTTGGGGATTTTCCAGTGTGTTCATATGGCTACCAATTAAGAGATTGGATCGACGGCAGGCCCGCTGCTTTCCGCACATCGGGTCGGCACCCGGACCTTATTCAGCACCTTCGAGTACTGTTTTGTCCCGCTTGACCGCCTGCAGTATGAATTCGTTGAAGGCTTTCACCCGGGCGGTATCCCGCAGGTCGGGATGGGTCAGCAACCAGACGTCCAGACTCCTGGCCTCGTCCAGGGCAAACACGCGCCGCAGCCCGGGGTTCGGGTCACCGAAATAGGTGGGCAGCACCGCAAGGCCGATGCCGGCGCGCGCCGCGTCCCTTTGAACCAGCAGGTTGTTGCTGGTAAACACGACTTCGCCGTCGGCCGCCAGCTGCCTTGCCCAACCGAATGACAGGCCCTGCACGGGCTCATCCGAGAAGGCAACGAACCGGTGGTCCTTCAATTCCGCCACCGATGCGGGTGTCCCGAACCGGTCGATATAAGCGGGCGCTGCATACACCGCCCAGCGTAAGCGAGCCAGCTTGCGCGCGATGAGGTGGTCCGGTGGCCGCAGACCCGGGCGGATGGCCACATCCGCTTCCCGTTTGCTCAAATCGTAGACTTGGTAACCCACCACCAGGTCCACCGTGATCTCCGGATAGAGCTCGCCAAAATCCACTATGCAGCGCGTCAGATACCCCTCCGCCAGGGCTTCGGTGGTGGTGACACGCAGGCTGCCGCGAAGCTGCACCTCCCGGCCAACGATGCGCCGTTCGATATCCGCGACATCCGCCTCGACCCGCCGCGCCGCCACCGTCATCTCCTCGCCCGCCGCGGTCAGCACATAACCGCGAGGCAGGCGCTCGAACAGGCGAACCTTCAGGTCTTCCTCGATGGTGTTCAGGCGCCGAAAGACCGTGGAGTGATTGACCCGAAGCTGGCGGGCCGCACCCGCCAGGCTGCCCTGATCCGCAATGGCAAGAAAAACTCGAAGATCGTCCCAGTTCATGCGATCCTTGCGAAATTGCAAAATAGTTTTTCGATTATCGCTAATTTACTTTCATTTTTACAATTCACATAGTGGCTCCCGCGCTGGTCGACGCTACCAGCCCCTGAAGCAAACCGTCGAGGTACCGACTCATGCAAAACGAAGCCACACCCAACCTTTCCTCACACCATCCGCTTCACCTGCTCAGCCTGGCCCTGTGCGCCGTCGCTGTCCTGGCGTGGCTGGTGCCCATAGTGTTCGCCAGCAATTTCGCATACCCGAACCTGCACCTGTTCGCCTGGCAGCTGGTGCTCACGCACGTCCTGCTGACCGGCGGGCTATTCGCACACGTTGCCGCCGAAGGCCGGCTGGCGCATCACGGCAGGACCACGGGCGAACGGCATGCTCCGGCACCGGCAGCCTCGCCGGCCGTACTGAAGTCACCCCCCACATGGCCTGAACATTGCGCGGTCTTGAGCTGCCAGAATGCCTGAGCGTCCGGGTTCCGCTAAAGACCCCCTGCCCCGCCGCCGCCGAGAGAGAAGGCAACGATCATCCTCGGCGACCGGCGGCGTGCAGAGCCAGTAGGGTGCCCACCAAGGCGCCCGATCAACGGCACCGCCTCAGCCCTCCACCAGCGTCATCAAGACCGGCGCCAGCAATACGTACAGCACCGTAGTCACCGTGAGCGCCGCGGTGAACAGCGCCGAATCGAGCTTGAAGCGCTCGCATACGGCAATACCCACCGCTACCGATGGCGCCGCGGCGACAAGCGCGGTGGCGGTCAGCAGGGTGCCGTCGAGTTCCAGCGCGCGCGCCGCAAACAGGCACACCGCGACGCCCAGTATCGGGCGCAGCACTATTACCGGTAGCAGCACGGACAGGCGCGACAGGCCGTGCAGCGTGAAGGTGCTGCCGACCACGAACAACAATAACGGCACCGCTGCCTGCCCCAGCACGCTGAACGCATGCACCAGGCTGTCCGGCACCACCACGCCCGACGCGTTCATGGCCAGCGCGATCAAGGTGGCCCAGAACGGCGGCATGCGCAGCACCACCAGCACACTTTTCCAGCCCACCGCCGCGCCGCCGAACCAGGCCGCCAGCGCCACGCCCAGTGACCAGTGCACCGGGACCGTGGCGAACATCTCGTACATCAGCGGTACGCGCGTGGCCTGGGCACCGTACAGGCCCTCGATCACCGGCAGCGCCGCACCCAGCCCGTTGCCGAAACCTACCGCCAGCACGGCCGCGCCGGCCTGCGCACGGGTCAGGTACCCGACTCGCAGCATCGCGCCGAACACCAGCAGACCCGCCCCCAGGCACACGGCGATGGTCGCCAGCGCCACCAGCGGCACGCGGTACAGCGCGGGCTCCGGATGCGTGTTCAGGAACACGCCGAAGATCAGCGCCGGCACCAGCAGGTTGATCACCAGCGTATTGAGTACCTGGCGTATCTGCTGGATCGGGATACCGCCCGGCTGCAGATGCCGCCACGCGAGGCCCGATGCCAGAATCAGAATCATCGGCAGCAGGCTTTGGTACATCCGTCGCTAGACCTCGCATTCAGTGTTTGGCAGGTACATGGAGAGCACCCCGCCCGCACGCGGCGGGCAGGCGGAGTATTCAGCAGGAATGGGCAGCGAGCGGGTCTTCAGACCGCCCAGTCCGGCCAGCCAGCAGCCTGGTTGGCCTGCCGCGCGAGCACCCGCTCCTCGGCTGAAGCGAAGTGCCGATCCCAGTGCTGCAAGCGGGGTTTGGCGATCAGCCCGTCCCACAGTGGCGGCAGGATACTGGCCAGAAAACACACCAGCAGACTCGGCATCTGTGGTGCGTCCGCCATCGGCGTCAGCGAAACATAGGTCACATCCGGATTCAGATGGTGTTCGGAATGGGTAGTGATCTCGTAGGCCAGAACCCGACTCAGGGGCCGCAGATGGTTCCATGCGTGGTGCGGCTTGATGGTGGAACCAGGCACCCGCACCAGACCGTAATGCTGTACATAATTATAGTCAGCCATCACGGTGAAGCCGAGCACCCAGGTCAGCAGCAGAATCGGCAGGCCGATCCAGCCGGCCAGATAAATAAAACCGGCCGCAAAGCCAAGTTCGAACATCACCCCCCAGAACAGCCGGCCACGCGGCGACCAAGGTGATTTGCCGATTTTCTCGAGGTACGCGAACTCGAGCCCGAAGGTGGCGCCGATCTGCGCCGCCACCGACCGCAGCACGAACCGGTACAGCGATTCGCCCCGCCGCGGCGTGTCGCCATCCTGTGGCGTATCCAGGTGAATGTGATGCACGTGGACGTGCCCGAGATCGGTAATGGGAATGCCATAACAGGTGCCGATCAGGTCGGCCCCGGTACGCGCCAGCAGCGACTTACCGTGCATCAGCTCGTGCGCCGTGGCAAGGCCGATGGTGCCGTTCCACACCCCAACCGACAGCACCCCGCCCAGAATGTGCCAGCCGCTGATGGCACCCACGCCCAGTTGCCAGCCAAACACCATCCAGAACGCCAGCAGCGCCGGGTAATGCAGGTACGGCAAGGCCCGCACCATGGCCGGGTAGCGGATCTGGCGCTGGCGATAATCCGGCTGCATGGCGCTGTCGACCAGCGCCAACAGCACAAACAAACCGATGCCGGTCCAGGCACCGATACCGCCAACAGCAAGCCCCGCCGTCGCGATGGCGATCACCAGCAGGCTGGAGAAATAGCGAACCGTGTCCAAAATTCAAACCTCCTGGGATGGCCGCCTGATCATCCACTCTGGGACCAACCAGGCGGCGTGTCGGGGCGCTGTTTCGCTAGGAGTTTACGGCCGATCCGCCAGCCCCTGCGCGAGTCAGCATTAAGACCTGTCCCGGGAGGTTGATGACTCTGCGTCAGAATCGTCTGAGGTGCTCATCCGCGAGTTCCCGCGCCCCACTCACAACCGTCGGTGTTGCTGGTAACTCCAGATGGT
>CAZZHF010000092.1:0-4676 GCA_964653545.1 uncultured Gammaproteobacteria bacterium
GAACGCCTGACCGGTAAAGCTGCCCGCCACTTGAGTGATGTGGCGACGATCTATGCCGTGCTTGTCCAGCCAGTCCTGGTAAGGGCCAAAGTCCTCGCCGACGGTGGCCATTGGCAGCGGTTCGCTGCCCAGCAGCGAGAGGTTATAGGCGATATTGCCGGCGCAACCGCCGAACTCGCGGCGCATCTGCGGCACCAGGAACGACACGTTAAGGATGTGTACCTGATCCGGCAGGATATGGTTCTTGAAGCGGTCCTGGAACACCATGATGGTGTCGTAGGCCATGGAGCCACAGATCAATGCGCGCACTGCGTTATCCGTCGGTCGAGGTTGCGGCCGTCACGGCCGGGCGCCAGGCAAGGTCCGGCTGACGCGCGGCACGCACCTCGTCCAGACGCTGTACCGGCAAGGTATGTGGCGCCCCGTGCAGCAGTTCCGGCTGCTCGCTCGCTTCCTGGGCGATGCCGGTCAGTGCCGCCACGAAACCATCCAGCATATCCAGTGCCTCGGTTTCGGTCGGTTCGATCAGCAGGCATTCAGGAACGAGCAGTGGAAAGTAAACCGTCGGTGCGTGGTAGCCGTAATCGAGCAGGCGCTTGGCAACGTCAAGCGCGCTCACGCCGAGGCTCTGTTTCTGTCGGCGCAGGGTGAGGATGAACTCGTGGCTGGCGCGCCGCGTGGGGAACGCCAGATCAAACCCCGCCTCACGCAGCCGCGTCTGCAGGTAGGCCGCGTTCAGGGTGGCAAAATCGGCCACCCGGCGCAGCCCGGCACGCCCGAGCAGCCGCACGTACACCCAGGCCCGGATCAGAATGCCGGCGTTACCGGCAAAGGCGGACAGGCGGCCGATGCTCTGCGGTCGGTCAGCTTCGCTCAACCAGCGGTAGCGTTCGCCCTCGCGCGCCACCATCGGTACCGGCAGAAACGACAGCAGGCGCTTGCTCACGCCGACCGGGCCTGCGCCCGGCCCCCCGCCACCATGCGGCGTGGCAAATGTCTTGTGCAGATTCAGATGCACCACGTCGAAGCCCATGTCGCCCGGTCTGGCGTGGCCGAGGATGGCGTTCAGGTTGGCGCCATCGTAGTAGAGCAGGCCGCCCGCTTCGTGCACCACGCGCTGGATGTCGAGGATTTGCCGCTCGAACACACCCAGGGTTGACGGGTTGGTCAGCATCAGGCCGGCAGTCTGTGGGCCAACGGCGGCGCGCAAGGCATTGAGGTCCACGTCGCCATCGGCGCCGGTCGGGATTTCCCGTACCTCATAACCGCACATCACGGCCGATGCGGGGTTGGTGCCGTGCGCTGCGTCGGGCACCAGAATCTCGCGTCGCGCGTGATCGCCGCGGTTCCGGTGATAGGCCTCGATCATGGCGATGCCGGCCAGTTCGCCTTGTGCTCCCGCCAGCGGCGTCAGGGATACGCCGGCCATGCCGGTCACAGTGGCGAGGATGTCCTGAAGCTCCCACAGGCAGCCCAGAAAGCCCTGGCCCGTGGCCTCGGGTGCCAGCGGGTGGCGGTCACGCAGCACCGGACGCAGCGCAAGCTCGTTGGCCGCCCGCGGGTTGTACTTCATGGTGCAGGAGCCGAGCGGGTAGAAGTGCGTGTCGATGGAGAAATTCTTCTGCGACAAACGCGTGTAGTGCCGCACGGCCTGAAGTTCGGAAACCTCCGGCAGCGGCGGCGGACAGGCCCGCAGCAGGGGCGCGGGCAGGTCGTCGGGAGCACTCGCGCAGGCCAGTTGCGAACCGTTGGCGCGGCCTGGGCGTGACTGGTCGAAGATCAACATCGGCGTGGCTGTGAACTGATGGTGACCATGACGCGCGGCGATACCTGCCAGAGTGACAACACAGACGCTGGCGGACAGCGCCGATCGCGCAGCGCATAAACCGCGCGGGAATAATGGCGCGCCCTAGAGGATTCGAACCTCTGACCTTTGGCTTCGGAGGCCAACACTCTATCCAGCTGAGCTAAGGGCGCGAACGGCGCTAGTTTAGCAGCAGTGGTATGCGCTCCGGGCCGGGTGAATCCGGCCCATGGGCCCGGCGCACACACCGCGGCTTGGGAGGGGGAAGGCCAGGACTAGGCTGCCAAGGCAAAGTTCGCGCCTGGCCGGCTGGCAAACCGGACAAGGTCTCGCGTGCGCCTTTATAATTCGCGGCGCCGCGAGGCAGCACTCCCCCGCCCCGTCCTGACAAGGAGCTCTTGTGAACGCCCATTCCGCCCCGCACGGGGATAATCCCGCCAGTGCTTTTACTATCGTCATGTTGTCCTTGGTTGCCTTCATGTTTCTGATCATCGGCATTGCCGTGGTTGCGGTCAGCTCGCTGCGCCCGACCAAGATTGATCCGAGCGTGACCGCATTGGCTGACCAGCGCATCAAGCCGGTGGGTCAAGTGTATCGAGGCGGCGCTGGCGGTCCGGAAGGTGCGCTCGCGGTGACAGCCGCCGCGCCGGATGCCGGTCCGGTCGACGGTGCGGCGGTGTATCAGCAAGCGTGTTTTTCCTGCCACGCCTCGGGTGTCGCCGGCGCGCCTAAGCTTGGCAATGCCGAAGACTGGGCGCCGCGTCTCGCGCAGGGTATCGAAACCTTGCACCAGCACTCACTGCAGGGCATTCGTGCCATGCCGCCCAAGGGTGGTTTCATGAACCTGAGCGACGGGCAGGTCGAAGCTGCCGTCGATTACATGGTGGACCAGGTCAAGCAATAGACTCCCGAGTCGACCGCGGAGCCTCCCGGGAGGTCCGATGCCAAACGCCAGGGAAGCGCCGATCTATTCCGCGCTTCCCGAGAGGGCGCGTAAAGCCTTCGCCGGCAGGTCGTCATTCGGCCCGCTCGATGGGTGGAAGGCTGTTGCCCCTGGACGGGGCGAGGCTAACGGTTGGGTCTCGCGCCATTGGGCCGCGAGCCGGCATGGGATCCTGGGCGTCCCGCATTTGTCCCGGCCGCTTGGCCACGAACCTGATCCCGGTGCTCGCGCAGCCGCCTGCGCTCGTCGGGCGACCGGGATTGGAAGCGTTCGCGCAGTTCCTGACGCCGTTCCGGCGGCAGCATCTTGAAGCGCTGCCAGCGTTCGCGCAGCCGCTGCTGCCTGTCTGCCGGCAGGGACTCGAAACGCTCGCGCTGGCGTTGCAGTTGCGCGCGCTGATCGGGTGTCATGTTGCGGAAACGCGCCAGGCGTTCACGCGCCGTCGCGCGTTCGTCGGCTGACATCTGTCGCCAGCGCTCGGCACCCTGTGCCAGGCGCTGCTGGCGTGCCGCTGGCAGGCTGTCCCATTCGTCCCGTAACGGTTTCAGGAACTGTTGTTGTTCCGGCTGTAGCTGGTCCCAGGACAGATTCGATTCGGCTATCGCCGAGTCAAAGGCGCCAAGGGCCAACAGCGTTATGCACACTGTCCGCAGCAGACGTCCCTGCCAGGCTGGCGGGCCAGCCTGGCGGTCGGAGCAGGGGATTCCAACGCGTTTCATTGATCGTCTCCCCGTGGCCATGGCGTGGGTGGCGTGGGCTCTTCATCGGCTATGGCGTGGCCCACGGGTTCATCCAGCAGGGGGGTGAAATCGCCCCACTGCGCGATGAATTCGAGCAGTTCAGGGTCTGGCGGTATTTCGTTCGCTTGGCCTGGCAGCGTCATGACGGCGAGCGCCGCGAGCCAGAGGGGTCGAGTTCGTCTGCCCACAGGTAGAACTCCAGGTCTTCGTAGATGGCGGCGTCGTCAGCCGTTGCGTAATCCAGTACGTCCATGTCCAGTGGCGTCCGGTTCGGACGCAACACCATCAGTGCGATCAACACCAGCCCCGCCACCGCGCCGGCCAGGGCCGGCCAGCGCCGATCGAGCACGGGTCGCCATGGAGTGGCTGGAGCCAGTTTCGCGGTCGCGTCGCGACGGAACGAAGCAAGACGCGCTGCGGTTGGCGCGTCGATATCATCCTGTTCGCTGTCCCGCAGCAGGCGGCGCGCGGTCTGCGCGAGTGCATCGTGTTCGGGATCGCGGTAGTTCATGGCCAGTGCTCCCCAAGCGCGCCGCGCAGCGCGGCCAGCGCCCGGAACAGATGCGTTTTGACGCTGCCCTCGCTAATGCCCATGGCGCGGGCCGTGCCAGCGACGTCGATGTCCTGCCAGATACGAAGCGAGAACGCTTCCCGCTGACGATCGGGCAGGGTACGTATTGCGGCTTCCAGACATATGAGCACCTGGCTGCCCTGGGCGCGCCGGTCCGGTCCGGGCGCGGGATCGCGCGCCAGGACGTCCAGCGGGTCGGCAGTGTCGTCGTCGGTGTGGGGCAGGTCCAGAAAGTAACGACCGTTGCGTTGGCGCCCGCGGCGACAATCCTGAATCCGGTTCTCCAGGATGCGATGAAACAGAGGTGGCCACTGTGCCGGATCCCGGCCACCATAACTACGGGCCAGGCTCAGCATGGCGTCTTGTACGATGTCCAGGGCGTCGGCGCGGTTGCCAACAGCGATTTCCGCCATTCGCAGCGCGCGCCGTTCCACGCTGGCCAGGAACTGGTCCATGGCCGTTTGCCGATTTTGCACCCGGTCAATCGTGAGGTGGGTTCAGCGACTGCGTCGCCGGGCACCTGTGGCATGGGTACGAGGGCGGTTGTCCAGGCGGCTGTTAATGCGCTCGCCACGATGGTCGAGGCGCTGGTTGACGCGATCGCCACGGGCGTCAAGG
>CAZZHF010000092.1:4686-10069 GCA_964653545.1 uncultured Gammaproteobacteria bacterium
CGGTTGTCCAGACGCGTGTCGATCCGGTCGCCGCGCGCGTCCAGACGTTGCCCGGCCTGTTCGTGTCCGGAATCGTAAGCGCGCTCTGCGGCGTCATCGAGGCGCTGATTGACGCGATCGCCGCGCTCATCAAGTCGGGTGTCGATACGCTCGCCGCGGTTGTCCAGCCGAGTGTCGATCCGGTCGCCGCGGATGTCGAGGCGCTGGTCCACCCGGTCGCCGCGTTGGTCGAGGCGCTGTTCGATGCGGTCGCCTCGGTCCTCGGCCGATGCCGCGCCGGCACCCAGGCTGCAACCGAGCAGGGTGCTCAGCCAGAAGTTCTTGTTCATCGGTCGGCTCCTTGAGTTCGAAACGGTGAGCAGGCCGGTGTCCGCCAGCCTGTCATGGATAACGGTTGGCGAATCCGCAGGGTTGACACGGCCGTCAGTAAAAACCACAACAGGGCACGGGTAGACTCGCGACCCGCCGCTTCATTCAAACGTCCCGCGGTCGCCAGTAGCCAATGTTTCGGAGTATTTGATGAATGCGTCGCGCAAAGCATCCGCGGTATCGCCATTAGGGATTTTCGAGCGGTATCTGAGTGTCTGGGTAGCGGCGGCCATGCTCGTCGGCACTGGGCTTGGCAACCTGGCGCCCGCGCCGTTCGCGGCCCTGGCGCGCTTGGAATATGCGCACGTGAATCTGGCGGTGGCAGTGCTGATCTGGGCGATGATTTTCCCGATGATGGTGAGCATCGATTTTGCCGCGGTGCGGCGGGTCGGCGAGCGGCCGCGCGGGCTGGTCATCACGCTGGTGGTGAACTGGCTGATCAAGCCGTTCAGCATGGCCGGTATCGCGCTGCTGTTCTTCGGTCCGCTGTGGGGTGACTGGGTTGGTCCGCAGCTGGCGCAGGCGTATATCGCGGGCATGATTCTGCTCGGCGCGGCGCCGTGTACGGCCATGGTGTTCGTCTGGAGCAACCTGACGCGCGGGGATCCGAACTACACCCTGGTACAGGTCGCGGTGAACGATCTGATCATGGTGTTTGCGTTTGCGCCCATCGTGGTCCTGCTGCTCGGCGTCACCCAAGTCAGTGTGCCGTGGAGCACGCTGCTGTTGTCGGTGTTGTTGTATGTGGTGATCCCGTTGGTGGCCGGCAACCTGACGCGCCGACGGCTGCAGCGGCGCGGCGGAGTTCAGGCGGTCAGCGATTTCACGGCGCGCGTCAAGCCGCTGACGGTGGCGGCGCTGGTCGTCACGGTGGGGCTGCTGTTCGCTTTTCAGGCGCGCACCCTGGTGGAGCGACCCCTGGACATCGCGCTGATCGCCGTACCGCTGCTGCTGCAGACGGCGCTGATTTTCTCCATCGCATTCCTGTGGGCGCGCGCCTGGCGGGTGCCGCTGGCGGTCGCGGCGCCCGCGGCCTTGATCGCCACATCCAATTTTTTCGAGTTGGCGGTGGCGGTGGCGATCAGCCTGTTCGGCCTGCACTCGGGCGCCGCGCTGGCGACAGTGGTTGGCGTGCTGGTGGAGGTGCCGGCCATGCTGGCGCTGGTAGCGCTGGTCAACCGCAGCCGCGAGTGGTATTCGCACGGCACGGCGCGGGTGGCCTAAGACGGCGCCGCCGGCATCTTGTGGCATGCTGGCCGGAATCTGCCGCCACCGGATCGTGTCGTGACACGGATGCCCGAAATTCGCCGCATCATGACGCCGTTTCCGCATGCCATCGCGGCCGATGCGCCCTTGTCGGAGGCGCGCGAGTTCCTGAACCTGCACCGTTTGCACCACCTGCCGGTGATGGACGGCGAGCGCCTGGTGGGCGTGATCAGCGATCGTGACATCAAGCTATTGCTCGGTCTGGACCCGGACTACGCGCAGCGCAGCGGTTTGCAGGTGCGTGAGGCCATGGCGACGGATATTTATGTGGTGGACCTCAATACGCCGTTGGATCAGGTACTCGACACGATGGTGGAACGGCGCATCGGCTCGGCGCTGGTCACGCGCAAGGGGCGCCTGGCCGGCGTATTCACGGTGACCGACGCGTGTCGCGAACTGGCACGACTGCTGCGCGAGCAAAGTCCGCCGCCGCCCAAGCCCCAACCGCCGGGTGACGAGGCGGCCTGAGCCTGGGTCAGGCTTCGAAAACCGCCAGCGGCACGTCCCGTTCGGCATCGCTCAGGCCACCGTGTACGCCCACCGGCGAGAACGGCTGCTCACCAGGTAGCCGGTCGCGCAGGGTCCAGCCATCGGCCATTGCCACTACCCAGTCACCAACCCTCTGTGCCAGCGCGGGGTGAGGGGTACCTGGGCCGAAGAAACCATTGGCGATGAACTGCTCGCCGCTGAAGACGGTGGCCCGGTCACCCAGAAATTGCGCCAGATCCGTCCCCAGGGTACGGCGATGGTCAGGTTGGGCATGCACAAACGCGAGACGTGACTCACCGGCCAGCGGTAGCCGCAGCTGCGCGTTCAGTGCCGGATAGTCGTTCAGCAGCAGGCTGCGCTGTGGCGTGGTGTCGACAAAGCCGTGATCGGACGTTACCAGTAACACTGTGTTGGTGCCGGCCAGGCGGCGCAGGAAGGCCGCCAGTTGGGCCTCGATCTGGCCCAGGTGCTCGCGCGTGCGGCGGTGTCCCACGCCGCACTCGTGAGCGAGGTGGTCGAACTCCGGCCAGTAGGCATGCACGTAGCGTGGCGGACCGTCGGCGCGTATCAGGCGCTCCAACTGTCCGAACATCCCGCCCAGTGACCGGTAGCCATGTACCTGAGCCGGGCCGGCATGATGTTTCGTGTAGGCCGAACCGGCGATACGCCGGGGCGTGACGATATGGCAGTTTCGGGTCAGGCGGGCCGCCAGCGGCGGGGTGCGATACAAAGTGTCCAGATCGGGTGCCGGCAGGCCTGGGCCATTGCGTACGCGTGCCAGCAGCGGCAGTACCACCTGGTCGCGGGCTTCGAATGGCGTGAACCAACCCAGCAGGCCATGGCTGGCCGGTGTCAGGCCAGTGAAAAAGCTGGTCACGGCAGCTGCCGTGGTGGCCGGGCATACGCTGTCCAGACTGCACAGCAGGTGGCTGGCCAGCACGCCACCGGGCAGCGTCCGCAGCAGGTAATCGCGGCCCAGGCCGTCGATGATCAGCAGCACCACGCTGCGCTTTGCCGACAGCATCGCGGGGGGCAGCGCGGGCAGCGGCGTCAAGCCTGACCCGGGCCCGCCACAGGCCAGTTCCACCGAAGCCATCAGCGCCAGCGTGCCGCGGCCGTAATTGGGTGCCGTCAATGCCGTATTCCCGGCTTGCGCTGGCTGGGCGGCGGTCAAGGAATATTCTGGTGTATCCACGCGAAGGTGTTATATAAAGCCCAACGGGGCACGCCGAGCCCTGCCGCCGATGATTCCGGAGCACCCATTATGAACGCACCCAGCCGCGACCTGCCGGTCCGGGCGTGGACCGACCACACGCGCATTCCTTATGCCCTCTATACCGACGAAGCGATCTACCGCCAGGAGCTGGAGCGCATCTTCTACGGACCGTTCTGGCAGCCGGTGGCGCTGGAGGCGGAACTGCCGGACGTCAACGACTACAAGACCATCGTGGTCGGCGAGACGCCCCTGATCGTGACCCGTACCGGCGCCGATGAATTCGTCGTCATGGTCAATGCCTGCGCCCACCGGGGGGTGCAGATCACCACCGAATTCAAGGGCACAGCGACTGACTTCACCTGCCCGTACCACGGCTGGGCCTATGACAACTGCGGCAACCTGCGAAAAGCCCCGGGCGAGGAGCGCTTCCCCGAAAACTTCGACCGGGGGCACTATGGCCTGCGCCGGTTGCGCGCGGTGCTGTGGAACCAGGTGTTGTGGGCGACCTTCGACGATGCCACGCCGCCAATCGACGAATTCTTCGGCGAGGTGGCCGACTCGATCCGCGCCGCGCTGGGCGGCGGCGACCGCAGGCTGAAGCTGCTCGGCTACCAGAAGATCGTCTTCAACTGCAACTGGAAGGTGTACATGGACAACGACGGCTACCACGCCGGCCTGCTCCATACCGCCTTCCGGATGCTCAACTACCAGGGCGGCACGGCGCCGCTGGTGGCCGATGGCTTCGCCGGGCACTGGGGGGCGCATTACGGGGCTCATCGCATGGTCGACAACGGCTATCTGGCGGATCCCTCGCTGGTGATGACCGAGGGCGACGAGCGCACCGCCGCGGTCAATCTGTTGCGGCCGGTGACGCAGGTGGTCAAGCACCTGAACGCGATGAACTTCCGCTTCGGTCGCCCGCTGGGTCCGGACAAGACTGAGGTGCATTACACCTACCTGGGGTTTGCCGACGATCCGCCGGAGTTGCTGCAGCACCGCATTCGCCAGAGCGCCAACCTGCTCGGGCCAAGCGGCTTCGTCAGTATCGAGGACGGCTCGATGTTCGAGCGGGTGCAAAAAGCCATGGGCGCGCCAGGGGGCGAAATCAACTTCCTGAAAGGCCTGCAGGAAAGCCCGGACGGCCACCGCAGCCTACAGAACGACGAGGCCGGCAACACGCCCTGGTGGCGTTACTACAAGCAGGTGATGGGCCTGTGAGTGCGACTGCCATTACGGATCCCGGGCTGCTGGCGCGGGTGGATGCCCTGCAACAGGCTTACGCGCGCGCGCTCGACCGGCGTGATATGGCTGGCTGGCTGGCCTGCTTTGCCGCCACCGGCCGCTACGAGCTGACGTCGGCCGAGAACGTGCGCCTGGGCCTGCCGGTCGGCATGATGCTGGACGACTGCCACGAACGCCTGCGCGATCGGGTCAAGTACGTAAACGAGGTATGGAATCACGCCGTCGAGCACTACCAGCCGCGTCATCTGCTGTCGCGCGACCTGTGTGCCTGGGGTGAGGACGGCAGCCTGGCGGCCAGCACCAATTTCTCGGTGTTCTATACCAACGCCGAGGGCAAGTCGGCCGTGCTGGCGGTGGGGTATTACGAGGACATCATTGTGGATGAGGGCGGCGCGCTGTGCTTTGCCTCCAAACGGGCGGTGATGGATACCGCGGTGCCGCCGCGCTACATCATCTATCCGTTGTGATTCGCAGGTGTGATTGGCTGGGCGGTGTGGATTTCAGAAGCGCATCGGCAATGACTTCTTGAGAATGATCTGCTGGCGGCTGGTCTGGACGTAGCCACCCTTGCGCAGTTCCCGCAGCACCCGCGCCACCATTTCGCGTGACGCCCCGCATCGCGAGGCCATTTCGCGCTGCGGCGGCGGGTTCAGAATCAGCAGCTGGCCGTCACGCTCGACGGCCAGTTCACCGAACAGCCGCGCCAGGCGGTGGTATACGTCGCCCAGGGCAAAGCCGCGCACGGTCTCGGTCAGCTCGCGGATGCGCAGGCCGAGCGTCTCCAGCAGGCGCTCCATGGAA
>CAZZHF010000093.1:0-9956 GCA_964653545.1 uncultured Gammaproteobacteria bacterium
CGGGCGCATCAACGACATGGCGCAGGTGTTCGAGCTGCCGCAGGTCCAGGCGCGCGGGATGCGCATCGAGCTGCCACACGCGGCGGCCGGATCGGTGCCGCTGGTCGGCAGTCCGTTCCATTTTTCCAAAACGCCGGTGAGCTACCATCTGCCGCCGCCGCGCCTGGGCGAGCATACGCAGCAGGTCCTGAGCGACCTGCTCGGCCGCAGTCAGGCGCAGGTCGCTGATTTGCAGGCCGCGGGAGTGGTCTGAGACCGGCATAATTACGCCCCGGCGCCACTGTCGCGCGCTGGGTCCTAACGAGCGTCTCCCCCATGTCCGATCTGAACAACCTGCTTGTCAACAACCGTGCCTGGGCGGAGCGTGTGAAGGCCAGTGATCCGGGTTTTTTCAGCAAGCTGACAGGCCAGCAACGGCCACAATACCTGTGGATAGGCTGCTCCGACAGCCGGGTGCCGGCCAACCAGATCGTCGGCCTGTTGCCGGGCGATATCTTCGTGCACCGCAACGTCGGCAACCTGGTGCATCAGACGGATCTGAACTGCCTGGCGGTGCTGCAGTACGCGGTGGAAGTGCTCAAGGTTCGTCACGTCATAGTTTGCGGGCATTACGGCTGCGGTGCAGTGCAGGCGGCGCTGGACGGTCGCCCGCTGGGCCTGATCGACAACTGGCTGCGCAATATCGAAACCGTGCACAGGGCGTGTTCGCACATCGACGCGTTGCCGGCGGAGCAGCGCCTGGATGCCTTGTGCGAGCACAACGTGCGCGCGCAGGTGCAGTCGGTATGCGACAGCACCGTGATGCGCGCGGCCTGGGCCGGCGGCCAGGACGTGACCGTGCACGGCTGGATCTATGGCATTGCCGATGGCCTGATAAAGGACCTCGGCGTCAGTCGCGCAGGCCTGGCCGAACCGGTGGCAACGGGCGCCAGCTGAACCCCGACATGCTGCGCATCGCCCATCGCGGCGCCAGCGGCGAGGTACCCGAAAACACCCTGGCCGCTGTCAGTCGCGCCATCGAGCGCGGCGCAGCCTGGGTCGAAGTGGACGTGCAGGCCTGTGTCGACGGGCTGGTCGTGATCCATGATCGGACCCTGGAGCGCACGACCGATGGTAGCGGCCCGGTGGCCGGGCACACGCTTGCGGCGCTGCGCATGCTCGACGCAGGTGCCGGTGAGCGCATTCCGTTGCCGAACGAGATGCTTGCGCTGTGCCGGGGTCGCTGTGGGCTGAACCTGGAACTTAAAGGTCCTGGCGTGGCCTCAGGGTTGCTGGTGATCTTGAATCAAGCTTTGGCGGATGGCTGGCGGGCCCAGGATTTGCTCGCGTCCTCCTTTGACTGGGCGCAGTTGAAGGAACTGGACGGGGCGTTGCCGCGTGTGCCGCTGGGCGTGTTGACCGAGCGGGTAGATGCGGCCGCGTGTGCGATTGCGCGCGAGCTGGGCGCAGCCGTGATCGGGTGCGCGCTGGCGGCTGTCGATGCGGCGGCCGTCGCGGCGGCGCATCAGGCGGGCTGCCGGTTGTGGGTGTTTACCGTCAATGCGACGGCAGATTTCGAACGCATGGCGGCATTGGGCGTCGACGGCGTGTTCACGGACCACGCGGACTACCGCTGACAGATTTCTTCATTAGGAGGCGAGATGGAATTCTTTGGCTGGATGGCGAGTCCCGAAGCCTGGGTAGCGCTGCTCGCGCTGACCGCGGTGGAGGTCGTGCTTGGCATCGACAACATTATTTTCCTGTCCATTCTGGTGGCCAAGCTGCCAGCCGCGCAGCAGGAGAAGGCGCGTCGGATCGGTCTTGGCCTGGCCATGGGCATGCGCATCCTGCTGCTGCTGTCGCTGACCTGGCTGCTGGGCTTCAGCGAACCGCTGTTCGCCCTGCTGGGGTATGAGATTTCCGGCCGCGACCTGATCTTGATGGCCGGCGGGCTGTTCCTGATTGCCAAGAGCACGCTGGAGATCCATGCCGGCCTGGAAGGCGAGGAAGGCGTCAGTTCGGCCCGGGTCGTGGTGTCGTTCGCCGCGGTCATTGTGCAGGTGGTGTTGCTGGACATCGTGTTCTCCATCGACTCGGTGCTGACCGCGGTCGGTATGGCCAACGACATCCCGGTGATGATCATCGCCATCGTTATCGCGGTGGGCATCATGCTGGTGGCGGCCAGCGCCATTCACGACTTCATCGAACGGCACCCGACGATCAAGATGCTCGCCCTGAGCTTTCTGGTGCTGGTGGGCCTGGCGCTGATCGGCGAGGGCCTGGATATGCACATTCCGCGCGGCTACGTGTACTTCGCCATGGCCTTCTCGGTGGCGGTCGAGATGATCAACATCCGCGTTCGCGGGCGGGCCGCCCAGCCGGTGCAGCTGCGCCGTGCCTATGTGGATGACGACGGACCGAATGTCTGAGCAGGCGCCGGCGGGCCCCCTGCTGCGCAACGCCGAGGGTCGCTGGCAGGAATTCGGAGAACCCCTGGGACAGGTACAGGCGGCGACGCTCGCCGAGGTGCTGCCGGCACTGGCACGGGTGCAGCAGGCCCTGGCTGGCGGATGCTATGCCGTTGGCATGCTCGCGTACGAGGCCGCGCCGGCATTCGATCCGGCGCTGGCAGTGCGCGCGCCCGGCGATTTTCCCCTGCTGTGGTTCGGTTTTTACCGCACCGTGCGGGACCATGCGTGGTCCGCCGTCGCCGCGCCCGAATTGCCGCGCTGGCGCGCCGAGCTGGCGCGTGCCGACTATCTGGCCGCGGTCGCCGAGATCCAGGACGCGCTGGGCGCCGGTGAGTGTTATCAGGTGAACTTCACGCAACGATTGCAGGCCGATTGGCAGGGTGATCCGTGGGCCTGGTTTGTCAACGCCGCGGCCAGCGCGCCGCACGCGGCCTACCTGGATACCGGTCGCCATGTGGTGGCGAGCGCCTCGCCCGAATTGCTGTTCGCGCGCACCGGCGAGCACATTGAGTGCCGGCCGATGAAAGGCACCGCCGGGCGTGGTCGCTCGCTGGCCGAGGATCGGCGCCGGGCCCGCGCCTTGCGCCACTCGGCCAAGGAGCGGGCTGAGAACCTGATGATTACGGACATGGTGCGCAATGATCTGGGCCGAATTGCGCGGCTGGGCACCGTCAGCGTGCCGCGTCTGTTCGAGGTACAGCGCCATGCCGGTGTGTGGCAGATGATCAGCCGCGTCCGCGCGCAGAGCCCGGCCGGACTTACCGAGACGCTGGCGGCGCTGTTTCCGGCCGCCTCGGTGACCGGCGCGCCCAAGGTCCAGGCCATGCGCCAGATTGCAGCCCGCGAACGCTCGCCGCGGGGCATTTATTGCGGCAGCGTGGGCTATGCCGCGCCGGACGGCAGCGCCAGCTTCAACGTCGCCATCCGCACCCTGTCGCTCGATCGCGAAACCGGCAGGGCCAGCTACGGCACCGGCAGCGGTATCGTGTGGGACTCCGAGCCGCGGGCCGAGGACCGCGAGTGCCGTCTGAAGGCGCGTGCCCTGCGCCGTCCGCCGACTCCGTTCGGGCTGATCGAGACCTTGCGCTGGACGCCAGGGGAGGGCTATTTCCTGCTCGATGAACACCTGCGGCGACTGCGGGATTCGGCCGTCTGGGCTGGAGTCCGCTTGCCAGACGGCGCAGCGCGGGCGGCGTTGCAGGCAGCGGCGGCCGGTTTTTCGGCGGCACCGCGGCGGGTGCGCCTGGTGCTGGATGCCGACGCGGGACTGAGCGTCGAGGCCGCGCCGCTGGACTGGCCGGGCCGGCGCCTGTGGACGCTGGCGCTGGCTGGCGCACCGGTGGATGCCGCCGACCCGATGTTGTTTCACAAGACGACCCGCCGGGATCCTTACGACCGGGCCCGGGCCGAGCAGCCGACCGCCGACGACGTGCTGTTGTGGAACCGTCGTGGTGAGGTCACCGAAACCACGCTCGCCAACGTGGCGTTCTTGCGGGACGGCATCTGGTGGACCCCGCCCGTGCGTTGTGGGTTACTGGCAGGCACCTACCGGGCGGTACTGTTACGGAATGCCCGCCTGCGCGAGGCTGTGCTGCGCAAGCAGGACCTTGACGCGGTGGCGGGGCTCGCGGTGTTCAACTCGGTGCGTGGCTGGCTGGCCGCGCGACTGAGTTCGCAGGCCGTGCCGTCTTTGTGCGCAGTCCGCGACCGATGAGGAACAGGGGTACAGCGAACATGCATCGAACCGACAGCGACTTCGACAGCTGGCGTAACCGTGTCTATCACATCATCTTCGAGGCCGACACCGCGGCCGGCAAGCTGTTCGACGTGCTGTTGCTGTGGTCGATTCTGATCAGCATCGGCCTGGTGATGCTCGATAGCGTCGACGGCATCCATCTGCGGTTCGGGGCCGCCCTGTACGCAGCCGAGTGGGTGTTCACGGCGCTGTTCACCGCCGAGTACCTGATACGGCTGATAACCGTGCCAAGGCCGCTGCGTTACGCCCGCAGTTTTTTCGGCGTGGTCGACCTGCTTGCCATCGTGCCCACCTATCTTAGTCTGCTGCTGACCGGCACCCAGGCGCTGCTGGTGGTGCGGGCACTGCGCCTGCTGCGGGTATTTCGCGTGCTCAAGCTTGGCCGCTACCTGCGCGAGGCAACCGTGCTGAGACTTGCCGTGCGAGCCAGCCTGCCAAAGATAAGTGTATTTCTCTATACGGTTCTGACCCTGGTCGTCATCATCGGCACGCTGATGTATGTCATCGAGGGTCCTCAGCGTGGCTTCACCAGCATCCCGACCAGTATTTACTGGGCGATTGTCACGCTGACCACCGTTGGTTATGGCGATATCTCGCCAGTGACTCCGGTCGGCCGGATACTGGCCAGCATGGCGATGATTCTGGGTTACGGCATCATCGCCGTGCCGACCGGCATCGTCACGGTCGAGATGGCCCGTTTTGGTGCCGGTGACGGGGTCTCCACGCGCGTTTGTGACGAATGCGCGCGCGAGGGTCACGACATGGATGCGTCGCACTGCAAGTACTGCGGCTCGGCCCTGACCGCCAACGATGAGGCGAGGCTTGTCTGATGGCCTTGTTGGGCAAGCTGATCGGCGGTGTGGCGGGCTTGATGGTGGGTGGGCCACTGGGCGCGCTGCTCGGAGTGGCCGCCGGGCATACCGTGGATCAGGCGCGCGAGCCGACCCGTTCGCTGCCGCATCGAGGCGGGCGCGTGGCCCTGGATGCCCTGGTCGACCGGGGTTTTGCGTTGATGGGTTACATCGCCAAGGCCGACGGGCGGGTCAGCGAACGGGAGATCGCGGTCGCCGAGGCCTGGATGCAGCGCCTGGTACTGACGCCGATGCAGCGTCAATGGGCAATGGACCGGTTTGAGGCCGGCAAGCAGCCGGGTTTTTCCGCGTCCCGGGCGGCGGCCGAACTCCGGCGTGAAGTTGGCATCGATATTCGCCAGCTGCACATTGTTCTTGAAATGCTGGTTGGTATCGCCAGGGCGGATGGGCGCCTGTCCGCGTCATCGCGCCAGGCCCTGGTTGGAGTGCTGTCGCAACTGGGCCTGCCAGCCGCGGCTCTGGATGCCGTGCTGGGTGAGCGCGGGGCGGCGGGAGGCGGTCGGCGGGGAGCCCCGAACGCGCCGCGAATCGCTCAGGATTACGCCTTGCTCGGCGTGTCGCCAAATGCTGACGTGGCCGACATAAAGCGCGCCTATCGGAGACTGATGAGCCGCCACCACCCGGATCGGGCCGGTGACGACGCGGGCGCGACGGCCCGCGCCCAGGGAATCAACGAAGCCTACCGCCGCGTGCGTGAGGCGCGGGGATTCTGATCCGCTTTCGCGGCGAGCTCATCCCTCCGGCAGCATCCGAACCGGGTGGCGAGCCTCCATGCAATTCGACTAGGGTGCCCTGATGCCAACGACAAACATCACACATTCACGATTGGACAGGTTCGTGGCCGGGCTGCGCTTCATTGGCCGACGTTTGGCGCAGGAACGTATTACCCAGGCCGCCGCCAGCCTTACCTTCACCACGGTCATTTCGCTGGTGCCGCTGCTGGCGGTCATGCTGGCGTTGTTCACGGCGTTTCCGGCCTTCGACGACATGCGTGAACGGTTGCAGGTGTGGTTCGCGCAGGCCCTGTTGCCGCCGAACATCGCCGAAACGGTGTTCGGCTACCTGAACCAGTTCGCGGAAAAAGCCGCTGGCCTGGGCGCGGCTGGCGTGATCGGCCTGCTGGTCACCGCCACCATGTTGCTGATGACCGTGGATCGTTCACTGAACCGCATCTGGCGCACGGCCCGGCCGCGGCCACTGGCGCAACGGGTGATCCTGTTCTGGGCCTGGCTGACCGCCGGGCCATTGCTGATGGCATTCGCGCTCGGCCAGTTGTCGCTGGCCGCGGCATTTTCATCGGGATGGCTGGGCGCGGTTCCCGGAGGCACCGCGCTGGCCGGCACGCTGATGTCCTGGCTGGTCATGGGCGGCCTGCTGGCGGTCGTGTACCGGGTGGTGCCAAACACCGAAGTGCTGTGGCGTGATGCGCTGGTCGGAGGCATTCTGGCGGCGGTCGCCTTCAATCTGGCCAGTCGTCTGTTTGCCTGGTACATCGGCCGTCTGCCGACTTATGCAGCCGTCTATGGCACCTTTGCCACGCTGCCGCTGGCCTTGATCTGGATGTACTGGAGCTGGCTGGTAGTCCTGGGCGGCGCCATCGTGTCCGCCTGGTTGCCGGCCTTGCGGGCTGGGGTGATGGCGCCCGTGGCACCGGCCGGTGCCGATTTCCTGCTTGCGCTGCAGGTGGTGCGCCGGCTGGAGGAGACCCGTCAGGAACCGCCGTGCGGGCTGGAGATGGCCGTCTTGGCGCAAGGTCTGGCGGCGGACCCGCAACGCCTGGAGCAGGTCTTGCTGGCGTTGGAGGCCCTCGGCTGGGTTGGCCAGGTCAGTGAATCGACCCGGCGGGGCCGCTCGCGATGGGCTTTGCTGATCGATTCGCAAACCATATCGCTGGCGCCGCTGGTCGATGGCCTGTTGCTGGACCGTGAAGCCTGTCGACGCGCCGGGTTGGCACCCGGCGATCTGTTCCACGAGGAAATGGTCGACCGGCCGCTGCCGGCCTTGACCGCACACGGCGCGCGAACCGGCGACGAAGAAGGACGAAGCCAGGAATGATCCGCGGTTTGCGCGGCCTGAGGCGCGCTCTGGTGGGCGCGTGCCTGCTGCTGATGGCACCGCTGGCGTTGGCCGCGTCGCCCGCGGTGCAGGTGGAACTCGACGGACTGAGCGAGAGCTTGCGCGACAGCGTTCTGGCTTCGCTCGACATCAGCGCCGAGGCGGCCCGCAAGCGCATTTCGGCATCCCGACTGCGACGGGCGCATACCGCGGCCCCGCGCCAGATTGCGATTGCGCTGGAAGCGAGTGGTTATTACCGTTCGCAGACTCACGCCACCCTGACGCGAACCGACACGGGCTGGCGGGCGCATTACCAGGTCCGGCGCGGACCACCGGTGCGGGTTTCGCAGCTGCAGCTGACGGTCGCCGGTCCGGCTCAGGCCGATCTTGAGTTGCAGGCGGCACGGCCGGAGTTTCCGCTCAAGGTGGGCGACCGGCTACGCCATGCCCGCTACGACAGCGGCAAGCGGGCGCTGCTGGAAACACTCCTCGGGTACGGTTATTTCGATGCCCGCTACACCTTGCACCGGGTCGACGTGGACCTCGAAGCCTACGAGGCCCGGGTCGTGCTCACGCTCGACAGCGGGCCGCGCTACCGTTTTGGTGCCGTTGCCCTGGACGCTACGGTGGTCAATGAGTCGCTGCTGCGCCGTTATGGCGCGCCGCAGGCGGGGACACCGTACCGCGCGGTGGACCTGCTCAGCTACCAGGGATCACTCAGCGATAGCGGCTATTTCAGCGGCGTGGACGTGACGCCAGGGGTGCCGGACAGGCAGGCCGGGACCGTGCCGATCCAGGTCAGCCTGACCGCGCGCCCGCGCAATGCCTACAGTGCCGGAGCCGGTTTTGCCACGGATAGCGGCCCTCGCTTGCGCGCCGGGCACGAACGCCGCTACATCAACCAGCGTGGTCACAGCCTGGACAGCAACCTGCTGCTGTCGCCGCGAGACAGCACGCTGGGCACAACCTATCGTATTCCGCTGGCTGATCCCCGGGCGGAGCAGCTCACTTTCGGCGCGGCTTTGAGTCAGAAAGACACGGTCACCGCCCGTTCGGACAGCCTGAATCTGCAATCGGCTTACGTCCGCCGTCAGGGACCGTGGCGCCGCACCCTGGGCCTGGACTATCTGATCGAGAGCTTCAGGGCCGGTGATGACCACGGGAACAGCAAGCTGCTGATTCCATCCGTCAGCTGGCTGGGAAGCCGCAGCGACGATCCGCTGTGGCCGCGCGACGGGGGCCGTCTGGAATTCACTTTGCGTGGCGCGCTGGCCGGCCTGCTGTCGGATCTGAGCTTCGCCCAGGCACGGATCGGCGGCAAATACGTGACTGGATTTGGCCGCAACCAGCGCCTGCTTGGGCGCGTCGAAGTGGGCTCGACCTGGGTCGATGGTTTCGGTGAGTTACCCGCGTCGCTGAGGTTCTTTGCCGGCGGCGACCAGAGCGTGCGCGGGTTCGACTACCAGAAGCTCGGGCCGCGCGACAGTTCCGGAGATGTCACCGGTGGGCGACACCTGCTGGTAGCCAGCCTTGAGTATGAGTGGATGTTTGCTGGTGATTTCGGCGGCGCGCTTTTCTTCGATGCCGGCAATGCCTTCGATGGCGTCCGGCTGAACCTGAAACGGGGAGCCGGTTTTGGCATTCGCTGGCGTTCGCCAATCGGCGCGGTACGGGTCGATATCGCCAGCGCGGTGTCCGAGCCGGGCGCGCCACTGCGTCTGCACTTGAGCGTGGGGCCGGATTTGTGATGCGGGTCTGGCGGGCAGTCTGGTTGGCCACGGCGCTCGCGCTGCTGGTGGGTCTTGCCGGTTACGTCGCGCTTGGCAGCGACACCTTTGCCCGACTGCTTCTGAAAGGCGCCCAGGCAGTGTCCGGCGGGCGCCTGCAGTATGGGGAGCTCAGCGGCAGCCTAAGGCAGGGCCTGCGTTTGCGCGATGTGAGCCTGCATTTCGACGGCGGCCAGGCGCGAATGGCCGACCTGGACTGGACGCCCGATCTGGGCGCGCTGTGGCAGCGGCGCCTGGCGCTGGGTCACATCACCGTGCACGAGCTGCGTCTTGAACTGGATGCCAGCGGGGCCAAGCCGTCGCCGGAGCCGTTAACGCTGCCGCTGTTCGCCGTGCCCGGCAGGGTCACCCTGGCACAACTCAAGGTGCTGGGCCTGGAGCTCACCGCCGGCGGTAACCCGCCGCTGCGCATCGACGAACTGCGGCTTGGCGCGACGCTGGTCGGCAGTCGCCTGCACGTGCGCGAGCTGGCTGCCCTTGGCGTCGGTTGGGCGGCGGTCTCAACGCTGCGCCTGGACTTTGCCGGCGCTGGTCCGCTGGAAGGCCAGTGGCAGGGACACCTGGAGTCGTCCGACGGGCCACGCTGGCACATCGCTGGCAGTCTGGGCGGCGCCGTCACGCGCAGCGTGCAGGCCACGCTCAGTGTCGCGTCTCCGGTGCAGGGCCGGCTCGTGGCCAGTATCGACACGCCACTGGCCAATGGGCCCTGGCAGGCGCGCATGCAAATGGACGGCCAGTCCCTGGCGGCATTTCGGTCGGCGCTGCCGCCGTGGTTGTTGACTCTCGACGGGCGCGCCCACGGCCGTGGCGCTGATGCGGATGTAGTGGTCGCGTACAGCCTGGAAGGCACGCCGGCCGGGCCGCTTAGGGGACACCTGAACGGGCACGGCCAGACCGGGAACTGGCAGATCGATGCCCAGGTGCTCGGCGCTGCCCCGGCCAGCCGGGTTGATCTGGGCGGTCAGATCGACCTTGCCGCCAGCGCCATCGATGTGGTGCTCGACTGGAAGCAGCTGCGCTGGCCACTGGTGGATCC